>JAAGZN010000069.1 GCA_024206165.1 Bacteroidota bacterium | reverse complement strand
TTGAGCCTAATGATAGAGGTAGAGGTGGTGAAGGTGAAGATGATGACCCAATTGTTCCAGATGATAGAACTAGAGGAGTAATTGGTGAAATAATAGAAGATTATGAGCATATGATTGAAGAAGAGAGAGTTGCTAGTTTAATTTGGGGAGAAATAGATAAAAATCTAAATAAAGATAATATAGAACAATCCCCTAACCTTGATGTTGCTTTTCTATCTTAGCATTTTAATAAAAACTTATGAGGGGTGGCTTGGATGTCCAAGCTATCTTTCGTATATTTAGGTACAATAAAAAATAAAAGTTATGAATTTTACGCAGTATTACAGTGAGGAAACATCAAAACTCATAAAAAAACTCAATTTAGAAAAAATATCAAATGAACAGAAAGGTTTACTTAAAGCCATAGAAGATAAAGATCGTAATTCTAAGTTCATTAAAAATGTAGAACAGATAATTAGGAAAAAACAAATAGAGGGAGAAATTTCTACAATAATCCCAAAAATTATAAATGATGGTTTATTTGCCTATGTATTTTATAGTAAAATTTCACTAACCCATATCCACAGAACCCAAATATTAAGAAATTATATAAATTCTAAAAATATTCAATTAGATATTAAAACCCCTACAATCCACCAAACAAAGTATGGTTTACCTTATTTAGGAACCTTAAACGGGACTGAAATATATTACTATCTATCAGATTATAATAAACCTACCTCTCACAATGAAGTGATTCAAAGAGTTAAAATTGTAGAAAATAGTTTGGAATATTCTAAAAGTATCATTATATTCGATGATGTGATTGGGGGTGGTAAGATGGAAGATTCTTTTCCCCAAGTTTTTAAATTAACTAATGTATTAAATATTAAATCATTCATAAATGAGTAAAATACATTTTATAACAATATGTGCTTCTAACAAATATCAAAAACCCCTACCTGCTATAGACATATATAAAGGGGGGTATTGGGGAGTTGTGAAGGAAATATCACAGATGGTAGATTATACTTGGATTCTTTCTGCTAAATATGGAGTAATAAGTTCCAATCAAGTTATTAAACCCTACAAACTTTCATTTAAACCTGATAGCCCAGATTATATAGGTCATAAGGGGTTAAAACCCTCGGCATATTGGGATTCTATTAATTGTTATAATGAGGATAGTTCAATACATAATCTAATTAATAAATACCCCCAAGATAAATTTATAATGTATGCTTCATTTTCATATATTAAAGCAATTAAAAATGATATATTACCCATTATTAACCATCCAAACCTTTACCTTTTCTCCCCAGATACTAAAGGAAAATTATTTACCCCTCATATTCTGAAAACATCTTTAAAGGTAAAAAATATTTTAGGTGGTAATAAAATTAATATAACAGCTATTACTATAAAACATTTTTTAGAAAATATAAATACTATAGGATGGGATAAAAAAAATATAAATAAATATTTTAAAAATATGGTAAAAGGGGAACCTGAATATGATTATAAACCTGCTAAGGAGAAAGTAAATGATAATTTCATCAAACAATTAATATTAGATATAGGAATTACAACCCCAAAAACAACTCTATTAAAAGAAATATCTAAAAGAGGATATGCCTGCGGTCCTAATAGATTTCATAGAATATTAAATCAATTAAAATCATAAAACATTCATTTCAATATAATGCTCATAACCTTCAAGAATTATTTGAAGGCACCACTCGCTTCTCAGGTAGAGGAGGGTGGAAATCTAAAATGGAAGCACAGTCTACTTTAGATGAGAATAAATACCCAAGA
>JAAGZN010000008.1 GCA_024206165.1 Bacteroidota bacterium | reverse complement strand
TATCATTGAATTTTCCAGGGCTCATACCTGTAATTCTGAGGAAAATATAGGGACGATTAACTAATTTATTATATAGATTCATATCAGATTAATTTAATTTTTGATGCAATATAATAATTAAAGCTTAAATCAAGGATTTTTGGCATTGTTAATTTAAAATAGGTCTTAAGGTTTTTCGCAAAATAATTCTTCATTTTAAAAATTATTTTGAAGTTTTAAAATACAGAATTTATAAATAACTATACTAAGTTAACAATGCCGGATTTTTTATATCAATAAGGACTTTTGCAGCGCCTCCAAGGATTTTTTATATCAATAAGGACTTTTGCAGCGCCTCCTTTTTTGGTTATTTTTGATACTAAGCACTTAAGTTAAATAGATATATATATTTTATGTTGTTAACTA
The DNA here is from genome assembly GCA_024206165.1 of Bacteroidota bacterium. GTDB lineage: Bacteria > Bacteroidota > Bacteroidia > Cytophagales > Amoebophilaceae > JAAGZN01. Next base: position 2,478 of record JAAGZN010000008.1, on the reverse strand, counting down.
TGGCATGATAAAATAAATTATCCATATTGAAAATTTGATAGAAAAAAAATTTAATTCAAATAATTCTAAGATTAAAATAAGAAAGCTTTAGTAAATTTTCTTTGAATAATAACAGTATGAATGTTATCTTTGATTATTAAAAAAGAATAACTATGTAAATATTTAAGAATAGGATTTAAAATAAATTAGAAATCAATCTTTTCTATATATTCTTTAAAGTATCATATTCAAATATTTAAAATTATAGACAAATTAAGATATAATTTACTAAATTAAGAAGTATTTAATAAATAAACCAAAATGAATAATAATAAGAAAAGTAATTTCAAAGATAATATCCCAAAATCAAAACTTCCTAAAGGAAAAAACCAACAAACGATTTTCATTTTAATATTATTAGCAGCCTTGTTAGGAATAATGTATTTCAAAAAATACAATGCTATAAAAAGACTACCCGAAGCAAATTATGAAAAGATGCTTAAGGCTGGAGAAATTAAATCAGTAGATCTGATTTTAAATAAAAAAATTATTGAAATAACAATAAAAGAGAAATATTTAGAAAATATATATAATAAGGAAAAATTACAAACAGAAAAATCAAAATTTTCTTCTAAAGAAGGGCCACATTATTATATTAAAATTCCTTCTATGGAAGTATTTGATAAAAATTTTAAGGAATTACAAAAAAAATTACCAGAAGATCAAAGAATAAGTTATGAAACAAAAGAAAGATTTGATTTATTTTCCTTATTAGCAAATTGGAGTGGATTAATATTTATTGGAATTCTCTTTTGGATATTTTTAAGAAAGATGCCAGGCTCAGGAGGTGGCAGTGGTGGACTTTTTAGTATAGGCAAATCAAAAGCTATTCTTGTTGACCCAAAGGGCAAAGATAGAGTTATTTTTAATGATGTTGCAGGACTTCGAGAAGCAAAAGAAGAACTTAAAGAGATCGTTGAATTTTTAAAATTTCCTAAAAAATTTACTAACCTTGGAGCTAAAATCCCAAAAGGAGCATTACTTATTGGACCTCCTGGAACTGGTAAAACTTTATTAGCTAAGGCTGTAGCTGGAGAAGCTGGAGTTCCCTTTTTATCTTTATCAGGTTCTGACTTTGTTGAAATGTTTGTTGGAATAGGTGCAGCAAGAGTAAGAGATACTTTTAAAGTAGCTAAATCAAAGGCTCCTTGTATAATTTTTATTGACGAGATTGATGCCGTAGCAAGATCAAGAGCAAATGCTTCTATGCCAGGTTCTAATGATGAAAGAGAAAATACTCTTAATGCTTTATTAGTTGAAATGGATGGCTTTGGGACTGACTCTGGAGTTATAATTTTAGCTGCGACAAATAGACCTGAAATCTTAGATCAAGCTTTATTAAGACCTGGGCGCTTTGATAGACAAATTAGTATCGATAGACCTAACTTGATTGAAAGAGAAGATATTTTTAAAGTTCACATGAAGAAGCTTAAAGTATCTAAAAAGATTAAAGCTTCTAAATTAGCTGAACAAACTCCTGGATTTGCTGGGGCTGAGATTGCTAATGTTTGTAATGAGGCTGCTCTTATTGCTGCTAGAAAAAATAAAAAAAATATTGAAATTAAGGATTTTCAAGATGCCATTGATAGGATAATTGGCGGTTTGGAGAAAAAAGATAAAGTTATTTCGCCTAAAGAAAAAAGGATTGTTGCTTATCATGAAGCTGGACATGCTGTTTCAAGTTGGTTTTTAGAACATGCAGATCCTTTGGTTAAGGTTACTATTGTGCCTAGAGGATATGCTGCTTTAGGTTATGCTCAATATCTTCCAAATGAGTTATTTTTGATTCAATATGAAAAAATGCTTGATGAGATTTGTGTTGCTTTGGGTGGACGAGCTGCTGAAGAGATTATTTTGGGTAAGATTTCTACTGGTGCTTTATCTGATTTAGAAACTTCTACCAAAAGAGCTTATGCAATGGTTCAAATTTATGGAATGAGTGAAAAAATTGGACATGTTACTTTTTATGATTCTCAAAAGGATAGCTATTTTACTAAACCTTATTCTGAAAGCACTAATTTGCTTATCGATGAGGAAGTTAGAAAAATTATTACTGATTGTTATCAAAGAACAATAAGTTTGTTAAGAGAGAAAAAGAATGAATTGGAAATTATTGCTCAAGAACTTTTGAAAAGAGAAGTTATTTTTAAAAGGGATGTAGAAAGATTGATTGGACCTAGACCTTTTGAAGATGAAGTTAAGAAAAGTAAACCTAAGCTGATTCCTAAAAAGGATGCTAACAAAACTGAAGATAAACCTTTGAATGATAAAAACAAGAATAATAACAATCCTGATTCTAAATAGGAGGCGCTGCAAAAGTCCTTATTGATATAAAAAATCCTTGATTTAAGCTTTAATTATTATATTGCATCAAAAATTAAATTAATCTGATATGAATCTATATAATAAATTAGTTAATCGTCCCTATATTTTCCTCAG
>JAAGZN010000007.1 GCA_024206165.1 Bacteroidota bacterium | reverse complement strand
TACCATTATTAGTTAGATTACACAATTTTACTTTTAATTAGCGAGAATATAACAAAGAAATTATCCTTGTGACCCACTTATTTATTTAACAAGAACCAATTATGGTTGACTTCAATATAAGTTCAGCTTGTTACTCATATTTTATATGGCACAAATCGCCATGATGGGGGAAGATTCAAAAACCGGGTCCCTAAAGCATACTTTTCAAGGATTTATTAAAATAAGAAGGAATTGGAGGATGGAGCTGAGATTGTAGTCACATAGACAGAAAATCGGCGCGAGTCAGGAGAAATTAACAGATTTTCGGACATGCACATGTAATGCATGTAATGCAGCGTTGCATTACAGGCATTTTCGGCAGGAAAAGGCCGTTCTCCATTAGCGTTGTGGTGTGATAATGTAGGTTTAGACAGTGTTTAAAACACACTATCACACCACAACGCTAATGGAGAATGGCCTTTTCCTGCCGAAAATGCCTGTAATGTAAAGCTGCATTACATGCATTACATGTGCATGTCCGAAAATCTGTCAATTTCTCCTGACTCGCGCCGATTTTCTGTCTATGTGACTACAATCTCAGCTCCATCCTCCAATTCCTTCT
>JAAGZN010000068.1 GCA_024206165.1 Bacteroidota bacterium | reverse complement strand
AAATATTAAACTTTCCCGCTCCTTTAAAAATTATTAAAAGCGGGAGCTAAAGCGAGCCGCAAGCGAATTGAGCAGACCCAGGAAAAAAGATAGCTTGTAAAACAAGCGTTTTTTCCGTTAATTTTTATAAGCGTAGGCTTATAAAAATTTGGGGATGCGATCGCGGGTGAGCACAAAATCGGCGAATGGTTTTTTCCCTTTTTTATTATTTTTGCGGAGCAAGGCCTTATTTGGTTTTAAAGGGAAAAAAGGGAATGAGCGTGAAGAAGGAGCGCAGCAAGCGTTAGCGAGTGTAGCGACTGATGAACTCCTTTTCTACCCTGTTCCTATGGAAATTGATGGTTTTAGGCTTGAATTAATGTTTTATAAAGCACAAATTTCAAATCTGCGCTATTTGGTTTATTCCTTATATAAAGTTCCTTTTAGTAAAAAAAGATTAGCTTGATTTATGATATTGAATATTTCCTTATTATTTGGTTTTATAAAGATAGGTAATGTTAAGTCATAATTTTTAAAAATAATAGTCTCTAGATGGGGAATTATAAAATTATAAGCTCTTTTCTCCCTTAAACATATACAAATCATTTCCTTTAATTTATTTCTGGAAGTTACTTTTGTTAGGTTTTTAGTGAAATCATAATCATTATCAAAAGTATAAACTGTCATATTACTAAAAAGTATATCAAAAAATTCAATATATTTTTTTTCATAAATTAAATAGTCTTTTAAATTAAATTCACCGTTAAGTATTTGATAATAAGAGTGTAAATTTTTACTGTAATCATCTTCATTCAACCAACTATCATATATGGATATAGAATATTCTTTGTAATCAGAAAGTTTTTCATAATCTTTTAGGTTTTTTAATCCAATAAACTTAAAACAATTCAATATTTCAGACATATTTTATTTCAGCTAAGTAAAATCTAAATTATTTTATGGAGATTTATAACTATTTATTTTAATAAATAAAGACCTGCTTCTTTAATCATTTCTTGAATCCTTACATTCAATGCCTTCATAAAAACAGGAAGAGACAAATCATAATTGCCTAAAATTATAACTTCTAATTCGGGAATAACAAAATTGTAAAATCGTTTTTCTCTTAAACAATCTTGCAAAATTTCTCCTAGTTTTTTCTTGGATTTTATTAAATTAACCTCTTTAGTTAAATCATAGTCATAATCGAATGTAAATATTTCACTAGATTGAAAAATTCTATTAAAAAAAGAAAAATATTTGTTTTCATATTCAATATATTCATCTAATTTGTAGTCTCCATCTAAAATTTCACAATAACTTAAAATAAATTCTTGTGCTTCAAATTCATTTAGCCAATGATCGTATATTGTAATACAGTATTTTTTAAACTCATTATTATTTATTTTATTTTCAATGACGTCTTCTAAAATGAAATCTCCAAAAAAATCAAATAAGTTTTTATTATTCATCAATATTTAAAGTTAAATATTATTTTCTTACATATGTACCTGTGGATGTTATTGATCCTATCCGGTTACCATCTTTATTATTTAATTTCCATAGGCTTCCCCCATGATTAGCTTTATCTCGACTAATTGTATAACCTGTCTTTGGGTTTTCCCATATACCTTTTTCTAATTTTTGGGTAAATTTAGAAAGATCAACAGTTCCAGGCTTCTTTCCTCTAAGTTTTGTCGGAACATTTTTATATTCTTTTGGTATTTTTTTTAATTTATTTACTCTATCCGTAACAGTTTTACCCCTACCAACAACATCAGAACCAACAACCAAATTCTCTTCTGCAGCAATTACTTTTCCTTTACCTTTCTTTAATTTACCTTTTAAATCTACATTTTTTGTAACTTTAAAACTATCTTTTTTATAAGTTATTTTTGCTTTAATTTTTTTGTTT
>JAAGZN010000067.1 GCA_024206165.1 Bacteroidota bacterium | reverse complement strand
TTTACTGTCTCAAATTTGGTTTAAAGCCTCCATCTTTCAGATGGAAAATGACTTCAGTCCTTTAAATTCCTTATTTTAAATGTAAAATGTTACATTTGTGACATGGAAAATTATAGCAAAGGAAGCCCTACTATTTATCACCATAGATACCACTTAGTCTGGATAATAAAATATCGTTACAAAGTTTTATCTGGTAAAATACAAATTATGACAAGAGAGATATTGGGTAGAATATCCGAAGAGCTGGGAGTAAAAATAATAAATGGAGTGATATCCAAGGATCATATACATATTTTCTGTAATATTCCACCTCATATGGCAGTAAGTGATTACATGAAAAAAATGAAAGGAAAAAGTGCTTATAAATTGCAAAAAGAATTTCCTGAATTACAGAAAAATTTTTGGGGACGTCGTTTTTGGCGTAGATGATATTTTAGTACAACTAGTGGTAATGTAACAGATGAAATTATAAATGAATATATAAATAACCATATAGATGCTCATAAAATTGGTAACATTGAAAAC
>JAAGZN010000066.1 GCA_024206165.1 Bacteroidota bacterium | reverse complement strand
GAAAAGAAAGCAATTTTAATCGTTATGTAGGTCTAGCTTGTATAGCGTATAATCTTCATAAAATAGGTCAAACAATATTAAGAAAAAAACAAAGAAGTGATATAACTCTAAAACAAAGTGCCTAAAAAAATCTTTAAAAAATTATGTTATTGTTATGCCCAAAAACGAAGCATTTAAGAATATATTATAAAATATTATAAAAAAAATACAATCAGCATCTATCACTAATAAAATATGTTGATATAAAATGAGAAAACCTATTTTGATAATAAAAATTTGATGCTAAAATATTAAAAATTAAGAGTTTTCTATCAGGCACTATTTAGAATCAAGTATAAAATATAGCCAAGAACTATTAGGAGAAGAGATAAAATTTTTAGGAGGAGATAAAACATATCCAACAAACAAAAATCGAATAATATGTACAGAAAAAAATATATTAACGAATTTTAAGCAAAAAGGGAGAAGTTGTAGAAATAAAAAAACAAAGAAATACATATCAAAATAAAATTAATTAAAATGCTTCAAAAAATACAATTTGAGAAATTTATGTCAGGAAGTTTTCACTAACTTTTTAGCTATTAATTTTGCTCAAATTTCTATTTTGCTGTTACTAGCGAATCTCCCTATTTAAAATATTTAAAATAATTCTTTAATTTCCTTTTTTGATTTATTCTTTTAAGGATGGATATTTATTCTGCCAAGTTGATAAATGTTTTTTTAATTCTCTTTCTTTTTCCAATAAAATAAGATAAGCAATAGAAACAAAAATTTACTGAAATATTATATTTCAGTAAATTTAGTTAAAAAGCAATAGGCTTAACATAAAAAAATATCAAAGAAAAATAACAGAAATCATTATTCAAAAATAACCCTAATTAAAAAAATTATTAAAGGGAGTAGAAGTAGAAACATTTTTGTTGACAACAGTTTTTTTGGGTTCAGTTGTTCGGCCATCGTCACCACCTAAAACCAACGATCCTTTTGAATCGTACTTTGCCAAAATGCTATTCAATTGATCAGCAATATCAGTTACCATAGAATCTTTAATTAAATTCTCATCAGTGACACGATAACACTGAAATGTACAACGAATTGGATATCTAAAATCACGTTGTAATGTAAGTCCTTTAGTACCAATAAAAGAGCCTACATTTGATCCAGTTTTAATACTAGCCATATCCATACCTTTACTATCTTCTAGTGGTTCCATGCATTTTGACATATTTTGGCAACTTTTTGGAGCGCATTCATTTTGAAAATCACATTCTTCATAAGTATATACCGAAGATCTAGTTCTTTGTTTAACTTTTAATGGGACTTGGATCATCATAATAACATTTTCAGTTTTTTCTTTATTACTCATTTGGTTAAAGCTCTTTAATTTTTGTTGCTGTTTGCCAGTTCTTCTTTCTTGGACATCTTGTAACCGTTCAGCTATAAATGTTTTTGCATCACCATTATCATTAAAGTATAATTTTTGATTTGAGTTTTCTAATATTTGTGCAGAAGTGCCATCTTTTGTAACTAAGATTACTAAAACAGCAGGATTATCATCATAAGATTGATAATTAAATAACTGAACATTAAATTCACATTTACCTCTTTTTTTACATGGTAATATGCAGCATTGAGCACTTGTTAAAATATTTATATCACGTTCTTTATCATATAAATTGCCAATATTTTGATTTGCACAATACTTCTTTAGGTTCATTAAGTATTCACTAAGTGGGATAACTTTAATTTTTGAACCATTTTCATTTCCAACAGGAACTTGAAATTTTTTTATAGGGATATCATGAGTAACATCAGCAAAATTAGGTTTTCTTATTACGGGCATCAAAGCCTTATTTTTACTAGTAATCAAAGTCATATCACTAATATTCGGTCCCCAACAAGAACCCTTAGTACGAGCTGTATCTTCCCAAGTTATTTTTGTAGCTTTTAATCCATGTGATTCAAGCAATAATTGAGTATTATAATTATGAGTAATACTGGCAACAAGATCGTTTACATATTCATTATTTTGATTTCCAGTTATTCTTTGGGTACCTAATTTATTATTATTATTCTCTGTATTTTTTGATCCAGATTGAACTATTTCAGTATTATTTGTATAATTGATTTTATCAGGAGGAGATATATTAGAATTAATTTCATTATTTTGGTTATTCTCATTCTCATTATTACAACCAAAAAATGTAACAGAAGACAAAGTAAAAATAATAAATAGTTTATTGTATTTCATAGCCATTAAATCTTAATTATTAATAAAATAAAGTTGAACCTATAGTTAGTCAACCTTTTTGATACAAAGATAATATTTTTTAATAATAAAATCAAAAAATTGTATTATTTTGATACATATAAGCAAAATTAATTTAATACTCAAAATAATAAAATTTAGCAGAAAAAATTCTCGGTACTTTAAAAAGTTTTCAATAATGATATTTTAAATATAAACATCCAATTACTATTGATATTTTATTCTAAAATTTTATATTTATGTTTTTATCAAATAAATTGGCATTGCTACCTAATTATAGATAAATAATTATTTCTTTTAGCAATTAATAGCCTTATAGAATATTCTAGCATTTTTACACATTTACTATAACACTTAGATTTTCTTCTCATTCTAGCTAAATAATGTCGGAATAAACT
>JAAGZN010000065.1 GCA_024206165.1 Bacteroidota bacterium | reverse complement strand
TGAATATATAAATAACCATATAGATGCTCATAAAATTGGTAACATTGAAAACTTACAATTAGAGTAGCTCTTTAGAGCTTATTGCGACTTACAGTCAAGATAATAATTCCACCATCTTCAGATGGTCGGTATTTTAATTTTCCATTATTTTATTCAGTTTTTATATCCCTCTTTTTAGTATTTATTTATTTATATTAGAAAAACTTAAATTTGAGACAATAAAAAAGATTATTTAGTTGTAACTTTAGTTTTTAAATTTTTAAATTATCTACTAGATTTGTATTTACATTTCCTATATCAAAAATTACAAAAGTGAAATTCAAAATTAAATTTTTAAGTTTATTATCATTATTAATGATACAAGGAACAGTTGTTTCTCGCATTAAAAAATATAAACTTAAAAAAATACTTATTGATCCCGGTCATGGAGGAAAAGATTATGGGTGCCGTAGTAATGGCATAAATGAGAAAGATGTTGCGTTAAGTGTATCTTTAAAATTAGGACAAAAAATAAAAGCTGCCTATAATAATGATGTAGAAATTATATATACAAGAAAAAAAGATATATTTAGAAGCTTAAAAGAACGGCTTGATAAAATAAGAAAATATAAGCCAGATTTGGTTATTTCAATTCATTGTAATGGCTCAAAAAATAAAAAAGTAAAAGGTTTTGAAGTTTATGTTAGAGGAAAAGAAGCATATTGGCCTACTTTTAAAATGAAAGCTAATTTAGATTATTATAGCCTTAGAGCAGTTGAAAGAGAAAATAGAGTAATTTTAATGGAAGAAAATTATAAAGAAAAATATAAAGAATTTAATAATAATTCAATATATTCAAAAATTGCTGCTCAAAACTATAATAATGCATATTTAAAAAATAGTATTAAATTGGCTAGCATGATGGTCGAAGAAGTAAAATCTAAAAACATAAAGTCTCCTAGAGGTGTTTTAAGAGATGGATTTATTATTTTAGCTAAGTCTCCTTTTGCTGCTGTCTTAGTAGAATTAAATTATTTAAGCAATGCTAAAACTGCAAAATATTTAAATACAGAAGAAGGAAAAAATAAATATGTAAGTTCATTATTTCATGCTATTAAAAAATATAAAGAAGAAATAGAAAAGTGATATATTTAAATTTATTTAGGAATCTAATAAAACAAAAACATAATTATGTTTTTTATGTCTAGTTTTAGAAATCTATTTTATATAAATTATAATTATATTTTATTGATAGATAAATTATTTTAAAAATATCAGAATAAGCCTAAAAAAATTGCAAATTTAATAAATTGAATTAGTTTTCGGTTTCATATAAATTAAAGTCTAAAAATGAAAATAAGAAACGAAGTTAAAGTTGGAATATTCACATTAGTAGTGTTAATTTTATTTTATGTCAGTATAACTTTTTTAAAAGGTGCAGACTTATTTTCTTATAAAGATAACAAATACTTTGTTGTATATGACAAAGGAGGTTCAAAACCTGGAGATGGGATATCTATAAATGGGATTTTAGTAGGCTCTGTTATAAAAACAGAACTTATTAAAGAAACATTCAAATTAAAGGTACATTTTAAAATTGAAAAAGGCATTATTTTAACTGATAAATGCATGGCTATATTGAGTGGACCAGGCTTAATACCAGGAAGAAATTCTATTTCAATAAAATTTGCTGATCAAGATGGGGAGCCTTTAAAACCTGGATCGGAAATTAAAGGAATCATTAATCAGTCTTTTACTGAAGAGATAATGAGCAGTACACTTCCATTGCTAGATGAAGTAAAATCTACTTCTGCATTAATAAGTGAATTAGCTGGCAGTTTGGCAAAAAATCAATTAAAAATTAATTCTGCTATTGCTAACTTAGAGTTTTTAACTTATAACATTAAAGATTATATTTTGAAAAATAAAGATTTTTTTGATGATATTACTAAAAGTGTGGCTACAATATTATCAGGTTTTGCAGATGAAAAAAAAGGATTAGGCTCAGTTATTTCTCAAATGACAACTAGTTTAAATAAAGTAAATGACTTAGATATCAAAGAAATTAATAATTCAATAAAACAGTTTAAATCTTTTATGATTAAGATACAGAAAAAAGGGACTACTTTTGGAGACTTAATTAATAAAGGTGACTTATATCAAAACTTAAATAAAACTTTAGTAAGCTTAGAAGAATTACTTAGTGATTTAAGAGTTGCTCCTCATAGATATGTTCATTTCTCTGTTTTCGGCAAAAAGCCAGTAAGAAGTAAATAAAACAAATCCGAGCATAGATTACAATTACTTTTTAATAATATCATCATTGAAAGATATATAAGATAATATTCCAATGAAAAAGTTTTTAAAATTTAACTTTTAATTATCATTATATACTGCTTCCAATTAAAGAATATCTGATAATCGGTCACTACTCTTCGAAATCAAAAGGTTTCAGATACATTTCATCTACGATTAGTATAATACGAATAGATCAACTTTAATAAGATGAAGAAGTTCTATCATTTATAACTGTTTGAACGCATCTAAATCCAATAAATGAAGTTTTATCAGTTTCTAAAATAGGTCTTCTTTTATACATACCTACTGATATCGTATCTTGATAATTAGGACCAATATAAGTTCTTGTTTTATCAGTGATTAATGGGTTAAAATATTTATAATTACTAGCAGAATCCATCTTTCCAGATCTTCTAGTTGGATTTAAATCATCAAAAGCTTTTGCAGATTCAGGTCTATATATTTCGATTAAATATTCAGAAATACCTACAAAACAGAATATACCATAATTATTAGGAGGGTATTTATAAACATGAGAAGTTATACCACCATCACTATATTCACCAGGACCTTGTTTAAAATTGGCAGCAATTCTTCCTCTTTCATCTCTAAACCTTATACCATTCCAAGGATTAGGTTTTTGATCTTTAACAATTATGCCTTCTGAAGAGGAACTAGCTAGGCTTGATGTTGTTGTATTTCTTCTTGTACCATTATAATAATCTTTTGACTGTTCTACTTCATAATAAGGATCTACTCTGTCAGGTAGAGCTCCTTTAGCTACTGCTCCACCTTTAATTCTTCTATTTAATGATCCAGCAGTATAATATGCATGTTCTGCTTCTGTTGGTAATCTAAATTTATCACATAATAATAATCCTTGATATTGAAGTTCTTCTAAATTTCCAGCTTTTCCTGGTTCTCCTTCGTATTCATCTTCATCTTCTTCGTCTTCATCATCTTCTTCGTCTTCAGATTCAAAGCCTTCTTCTTCCTGATTTTCTTCATCTTCATCTTCTTCGTCTTCATCATCTTCATCATCTTTAGGAATAACTTCTGATAATTTAAGATCTGCAAATTTAGCAATATCATAATCAGCTATCTCTGCAAGATCACAATTTGCAATTTCAGCAAGAGTATATCCTCCAAAATCGGAGTTTAAGTCATATTTTTTCATGTCCGTTATGAGTCTTAAATTTACTCTGAATGTTCTCCACCAACAATAAAATGTAGCTTGCACCCAACTTACTCCTACAACAGGATGGTATTTAAAAGCTCCTCCTCCAAAATAATTATTTATTAATGGATCATTAAAAGAAAATTCTCTAAACCATACTTTTTCATCAGGATATAATTTCTTATAAAAATTTTCATCTGGAGCATTCTTCTTCAACCAATCAATCATTTCTCTATAGTATATATTAGTTACCGGAGTTCTATCAACTACCATTGATGGGACTGTAACATTTTTTGCTTTTGTAGGAGGGGAACCTTTTAAAAAATCTCCTCCATTAAAATCATTACTTAATGAAATTGATCCACCTTCTATATAAACACCGGAGCCTGTTATTAATTTAGATAAAGGTTGTACTTTTAATCCATCTTCTGTATTATATTTAACTCCAGTAGCAATACTATGGGTACCTGGATTACTACTAGAAGGATAAGTATCCCTTCCACAAGTCATATATGTGAAAAGCATAAAAGTGATGATCAAGAAAAATGCTTCAAAATTAATTTTTTTCATAGATGTTTTTTTAAATTTTATGTTAAATCTTTATTAACTTTTAATATTTACAAACTTTCTTTGGTTCAAAAGTAATTAAACAAAAATATAAAATATTATTAAGGTCTCCAAAGCATCTTTATAATTACTGCCTTTATTATGATTTACTTGAAAAATGTATTTGTTTTGAAAAAATTAAAAAATTAATCTTTAATATTTTTTTTTAAAATCTTTATAATTTCATCATAATTATTAGATAATTCGATTTTTTTTATTCTATATTTTCTAAATTGCCTAATTGAATGCTTAAAGCTTTCAGCTTCAGACTTTGAAAAAAATTTTCCAATACTAGCAATATAATAAATATCTGAATAATCTCTATCTAAATCTATGCTTTTTAAATTATTTTGAAATATTTTATATATTTTTTTTATTTCTTTGTTAAACTTATTTTTTGAAGATCCAAAATAACACAAAATAGTATACAAAGTTATAGTTTTGGGAATTTCTAGTTTGTCAAATTGTATTTCTTTATCATGATTATCCTTTTCTATATTTTCTTCAATTGTATCATTTGATTTTGTATTAAATTTATCAAGACTTAAAAATGAAAAAGGTTCCTGAAATTTAACTATAAAATCATCCAGTGATATTCCTAAGATATAATTTAATTTTTTAGTACAATCACATTCCATATCTACTTTATAAACTTTTTTAGGTAAATATTGAATTGATTTCTTTTCTTTTATTACTACATTTACTCTTAAATGAGAAAGATCTTCAAAAAATGATGTTTCTGCAGCATTGATTTGAATTGACAAAGAATTTAAAATAAAGAATGCTAAACTTAAAGACAATAAAATTTGTACTCTTTTATTATTTATATTCTCCATAAATAAAAATTTAAATGAATTTTAAACATATCAAAATATGAATATTTCTTTTATTATCAAAACTAATTTCTTACTATTTTATTTTTATGATAGAAGAGATATATTTTAAAATTTCATCTCTGCCAAATTTATTTACTGAAGATGTTAAAAAAAATTGGGGCAATGATTCCCATGTAATTAATAGTTCTTCTTTAAAAATGACTATATTTTTTTTTAATTCTTTCTCTGAAATTTTATCAATTTTAGTCATAATTATTGTAATAGGAATTTTATTTATACCCAAAAAATTTATAAAGTCAATATCTATTTTTTGAGGTTTTAATCTGCAGTCTATGAGAACAAATACTGTATATAAATTTTTCCTTTTTAATAAATAATTCTCTATCATCTTAGACCATGCTGCCCGTTTTGTTTTACTAACTTTTGCCCATCCATATCCTGGCAGATCTACTAAATACCATTTCTCATTCACTACAAAATAATTTATTAATTGTGTTTTGCCAGGTGTTGATGATACTTTTGCTAATTTTTTATTATTAAATAACATATTTATCAATGATGATTTCCCAACATTTGATCTTCCTATTATAGCAAATTCAGGAAAATCTGTTTTAGGACACTTTGAAAGATTTGGGCAGCTTTCTAAAAATTTGATTTCAGATATCTTCATATATTAAATACTTAAAAAATTAAACGTTATAGATTCTCTACATTTATAGGGTTCAAACAATATAGATCTATCATTTATGGTTAATTTAGCAAATACTTTACATTTTTTATTATATAATTTTATTTCATTCTTTTCTAAAAAAGAAGCTTTTATTCCTTTAAATAATAAATATTTATTTAGTTTGTTTTTTCCATTCTCGATATTTTGTAACTCATCAATTTTTATCGCTTTACTATTCATTATTGTTTTAAAATAAACTTGGGGATTATTACTCAATGTTTTTCCTAATAAAGTCTCACAATCAGTTTCTTCTACTTTAAAATCATTGCCTTCAAACCAACAATTATGAGGCCTATTATAAAAGACATACATTAATTCTAAAGTTACAGAATTATTTATATCTAAATAATTTAATATTATAATAGTTAAATCTTTTGGTATATAATTTTTAAAATCTCTTATATATCCATTTATAAAATCTTGTTCTTTTTGAAAAAGTAAATTAAAGTTAACCTTTTTATTTATAAAATTATTGTTTTCTAAACTTAAAAGAAATAGATATCTTCTATCTATTTTATATTTAAATTCTGATTCAAAGTCTTTTTGTGTATTAATCATATCAAGAGACCTTTACCAATATAAAGCAAATATTCTCTTCTTATTTTTATCAGAAGGATAAATACCTTCAATTACAAACTTTTTATCTATTAAAGAATTAAGTTCAGAACAAAGAATTTTAATATTTGTAATTGGTACATGTCTTTTTGTAGAATCTAAATGAACAATGCTTGTAATAATAAACCCTTCTTTGATGCCTGCATCTTCCCATTTACCTTTTGATAATTTTTTTAATTGTACTCCTCCTTCAATTTTATATTTTTTTAATAAATCTTTTGAAACATTTTCAAAAGTAGCTCCTTCAATATCATTGGTGATAAACTTGTCAAGTTTCTTTATAACTCTATATTTTGTATTTGTTTCTAAAATTATTTTTGTTTCTTTTTTTACTCCTTTTCTTAAATAAGCTACTTTTATTTCATCTCCTGGTCTATGTTCTCCAATTAAAATCTCTTGTAAATGAGACATAGACTTTATTGTTACATTATTAATTTTAGTAATGATATCATATTGTTTAATACCAGCATTATAAGCTGCTTTATTTTTTATGACATTTGCTACAAGGATTCCTGAATTGTCTTTATATTTGGAAAGGATATTTTTCAGTTTTTTATCACTTAAACCTTCTATTGGCATATTTTGATTAAGCATTTTTTTAACATTAGCAATACTTATACCTGTAATATTTAATAATCCTTTTTGGACGGATCCATATTTAACAATATCTATCCATACTTTTTTAACAATTTTAGAAGGAATAGCAAATCCATAACCCGCAAAGACTCCTGTTGGAGCAATTATTGCAGTATTAATTCCAACTAATTTTCCTTCTATATCCACAAGAGCTCCTCCACTATTACCAATATTTATAGCTGCATCGGTTTGAATATATGAACCTATTTCCATTTTATTTTTAGGACTTAATTCATTTCTACTTCTATCTTTAGCACTTACTATTCCTGCAGTAGCTGTATGATTTAAACCTAAAGGATTACCTACTGCTAATACCCATTGTCCTACTTTTAGATCATCGGAATTGCCAAAATTTATATAAGGCAAAGAATTTCGTTTTATTTTTATTATTGCTAAGTCTGTACTAAAATCTTGTCCAATAACCGTTGCTTCAAATTTATTACTATCATATAATGTTACTTCTACTTTATCTGCTCCTTCAATTACATGATTATTTGTTACTATATATCCATCGGAAGATAAAATTACTCCAGATCCGATACCTATTCTTGGTCTAGTACGTCTTCCTTCTATTTGGGGTAATTTTTCATTAAAGAATTTTTCCAAAAATTCTTCAATTGGCATTTTTCTTCTTTTAGTTTTAATTTCTTTAGATTCTTGAATTGCTCTTATATGAACTACAGCTTCTGTTGCTATTTGTGCAGCGTAAACTAAATCAGGATATTTTTTTGTGACTACCGGTGTATTAATATTTGCGTTTCCGCTATTATTATCTTTGATTGTTTTATTTGAATTTAAATTTTCTTCTACTTTTCCTGGTTCTATAACTTTTTCTTTTTTTGATTGATTTTTAATCTTTTCATTCTTATTCTTTTTAGATTTCCATATTGAAAAGTTATAGAAAATGCTTGTACTTGAAAGTACTAAAATAGTAAGTAATGAAATTTTTCTTATTCTAATCATTATATTAATTTTTTATTGTTAACTGAGCTTTAAAATTTAAAGAATTAATTAATTCAAGTTGTGTATTATTTAAATAACTTATAAAATCAATGTCATTTTGAATAAAGTGAATGATCTTTTTAAAAAATATTTATTTTTAATCTAAAAGTAGATATTTCGCTTTGCTCAATATGACAAATAATAAAATATACAGCAACTTAAATTAGTTTATGAATACTGCTTCATGAAAATAATAAAAATTAACAAAAATTTTAGAATTATAAAGATATTTTTTAGCATTTATTTTTAGTTTAAATAGAATTTTCTTTAATCTAAATTGAAACAATCTTCAAATTAATAATATATTTATATTGATTTTAATCATATTAAAAAACCAACTTAAATCATGCCAAAAAAGAAATTTAAAAAACATACAAATAAGAAGAATGACAAAATAATATATATCTTGTTTTTTTCATTGGGGATATTCTTAGGTTCTAAAATATTTAGTTATTCTTCAAAGATATCCTATAAAATTAATAATGATGATATAGAAATTGATATAAGATTCAGTCCTAAAGGAGGTTGTAATGAGTTAGCTCGAAAAAGCATATTAAAAGCTAAAAAATATATTTTAGTTCAAGCCTATTATTTTACTTGTAATATTTTGGCTGAAGAATTAACCAAAGCCTATCAAAGAGGTGTAGATATTAAAATTTTAATGGATAAGTCTCAACTAACTCATAAACATTCTAAATTAAAATATTTTAAAAAATATGGAATTGAAATTTATATAGATTCTGTATCAGGTCTTTCACATAATAAAGTTATGATTATTGATGATCTTTATGTTTTAACAGGTTCTTTTAATTGGACTACTTCTGCAGAAAAAAGAAATTCCGAAAATTTATTATTGATAAAAAGCAAGAAAGTGGCTCAAATATATAAAAACAATTGGTATTCAAGAAAATCAAAGGCTAAAGAAATATAAAAAATACCACCTTATATTGAATATAAAATGGCATTTAAAATTAATATTTAGTGATTATGCGAAATTGACAGAGATCATAGCAAACATTTCGAACATATTCTTTTCATCTCTGGGCTCGCTTTCCAAAGGATTATTCAAAATTGGGCCTAATATTACTTTTACTTTTCCTTCATTATTGAAATCATAAGTTCCTAAAAATTTAATTTGATGAGCTTTCTTATATCCTACTTCATCTAGATTTGGCTCATCTTTTTTTAGCTCTTCTTTATCATAATTCTTAAAGAACTTACCACTCAATTCTGGTCCTGCAATATCTATAAAGTAAACAACATTTACAGAGAAAGATTTGGTAAAGTGATAAGTCAATCCTGCAGAAGCTCTAAGAGCCCATAGATCTGCGATATTATCTTTAGTATCAAGTTTGCCATCATCTGTTAATCCATAAAATAGATCTCTCTTTTGTTCTTGTTTTTTTGTAAAGCTGCCAGTCCAATCTGATATTTCACTAGAAATATTACCAAACATCAATCCCAAATCTAACTTAGCCCATTTAGAAAATAAATTGATCGAAGTATTAAAGTTCATACCCCCTGCTAAAGCAACTTTATTACCGAAATTTCGTCCTTCTTCATCTTCACCTGGATCTTTTTCTTTACTAGCTTGAAGATTAAAAATGATAGGTTTACCCATTACTGCTAAAGAAGTATCTACAACATCTTCAATTTTATAACCAAACTTTAAAACAGCTCCTACTGGCAATAAATCTACTCTTTTTAATTTATAGTCCCATTTGTCTCCTGTTTGATCACCTGCCATGCCATTGTCATTTAAATAAAGTACTTTACCATAATTAGCTTTTGCAGTTTCTGAACTAGGCTCTGTAGATCCCTTTTTGAAATAATTACTATTTGAAGAAGCTTCAATACCAAAAGCTAGACTCCATCCTGAATCAAAATCCCAACTAAATCTTATTTGAGGATTTGACTGATTAAAAGGATTAAATAAACTTTTTGCAATACCTAATCTAAATTTCCAAACATCAAAATATGCCCACTTAATAGCAGTTTTGAACTCATTATCTTCGTATGATTTTTTTGTAACTTGTAACTTGATATTTGATTTTATTGGAAAAGCAAAGTCTGGTATATTATATTCAGATTTAACCCCAATAAATGCTCCTAATGAAGTTTCTATTCTACTTTCATCCATTCCATCTACATTATTATAAAAATGTACTTTACTTGATATTCCTCCATAAACATCATTCGAAATTATTCCTTTTGGCTCCTGATCGTCTATTTTTGGAGTTTCTTCTTCAGGTCCTGACTCATCTTTTGAGACAACATCCACTATTTTTTTTAGATCTTTTCTACTTTCTTTATTATTTATCTTATTTTCTTTAGCAAAAGCATTCGAAATTGATAATGCAAATGCCAATATTCCTAATATTAACATTTTTATAAAATTTTTATAAAATGACATTGTTAACTTGTTTTCCATAGCTTATAGTATTTGTTATTAAAAACTGATTAACTTTTAAAATCTTATCTAAATTAATAGGATTTAAAAGTTTATAAATTACAATTAAATGTTTTATACTAGATCAGAATCTAGTAAATAATGCTAAATCAAATTTGTGGAAATAAATAAACAAAAACAAATTGATTAAGATATATAGTTTATATGTAGTAATAATTCAAAGGAAGAACATATAAATTAATCTATATTAAATTAAATAATATTAATTATACTGTTATCTTCTTAAAAAAACATTAAATAATTGAGTGCATTAGTAAATTGAAATCAAAATTGATGAATTATTTTATAAATGGATACACTCATTATAAGCATTAGCAACTGCTTCCATTACAGATTCTGATAGTGTTGGATGAGGATGAGTGGCTTTAATTATTTCATGACCTGTAGTCTCCAATTTTCTTGCTACAACTATTTCTGCAATTAATTCTGTAACATTAGAACCTATCATATGTGCACCTAACCATTCTCCATATTTTGAATCAAAAATAACTTTAATAAATCCTTCTTTGGTTCCTGCAGCATTTGCTTTTCCTGATGCACTAAAAGGGAATTTACCAATTAAAATATCATAACCTGCTTCTTTTGCACTCTTTTCATTATGTCCTACAGATGCGACTTCTGGATCACAATAAGTACAATTAGGCATATTATTATAGTTTAGAGGTTCAGGATTTAGATTAGAAATTGCTTCAACACATAAAATTCCTTCTGAAGAAGCAACATGTGCTAAAGCAGGGCCATTGATAACATCTCCTATGGCATAAATATTATTTATATTTGTTTTATAATATTCATCAACTTTTATTTTTCCTTTTTCTATTTCTATTCCAATTTTTTCTAAACCTATATTTTCTATGTTTGGAGTAATCCCAGCTGCTGATAGAACGATTTCTGCTTTTAAAGTTTTCTCATTCTTGCTGTCTTTTTCTTTATAAAAAATTTTGCATTCTTTTTTATTAGCTTCAACTTTTAATACTTCTGTATTTGTAAGGACATCAATACCTAATTTTGTAAAAGATCTTTTTAATTGATTACTGATATCCTGATCTTCTAAGGGAACTATATTTTCCATATATTCTATTAAAGTAACTTTTGTACCCATAGAATTATAAAAATAAGCAAATTCACATCCTATGGCTCCTGCTCCTACTATCACCATAGATTTAGGTATTGTTTTTAATACCATAGCTTTTCTATAGCCTATTATTTTTTCATTATCAATTTTAAGATTAGGTAATTCTCGACTTCTAGCTCCTGTTGCTATGATTATGTGCTTTGCATTATATTCTGTCTTTTTATTATGTTCTTCAACAGAAATTATATTATTTGCTTCAAGTTTAGCAAAACCTTTTATTATAGTTATTTTGTTTTTGTTTAATAAAAAATTTACTCCTTTGCTCATATCGTTAGCAACATTTCTACTTCTTTTTATTACTTTATCAAAATCAATTTTAGATTTATTAACATTAAATCCATAATCTTCTGCTTTATTTATATAATTCCAAACTTGAGCACTTTTAAGTAATGCTTTTGTAGGTATACATCCCCAGTTTAAACAAACTCCTCCTAATGATTCTTTTTCTATCACAGCTACTTTCATTCCTAATTGTGATGCTCTTATTGCAGCAACATATCCTCCAGGACCACTTCCTATTACAATTAAATCAAATTGATTAGTCATACTATTTTTAGTTTTTTAATATTTATCATATTGAGCGAAGCAAAATATCTATTTTTAGATTAAAACAACAATTTCTTAAAAAAAGATCTTCACTATGTTCAGGATGACTTAGATTTTATATAGTTATTCAAATATTTAAATTCAATTCAAATATATAGAAATTTACAATATTTTAAAATAGATATGAGCTAAATTGTAGTTTTAACATATTTATATTACATTCATACATAATTTTTTCTATAAAGAATTTTAAATTTTAAGTAATATTTTTACTGAAAATATATTTATTTTAAAGTTAAATAATAACATTTATGGCTAAAGTTTTGACTGGAGTACAAAGCTCAGGCTCGCCGCATTTAGGTAATATTTTGGGAGCTATCTTACCTGCAATAGAAAATTCTAAAATATCAAGTAATATAGGTTATATCTTTATTGCTGATCTACATACATTAACTTCTATTAAAGATCCTGAATTAATAAAAAAATATGTTACCGAAATTGCTGCAGCTTGGTTGGCCTTTGGTTTAGATACAAATAAAAATATATTTTTTAGACAATCAAGGGTTATTGAAGTTTGCGAATTAAAATGGTATTTGGAATGTTTTACTCCTTATCCAATGCTAGCAAATGCGCATTCATTTAAAGATAAATCAAATAATTTATCAGATGTTAATTCTGGACTTTTTACTTATCCTGTTCTAATGGCTGCTGATATTTTAATATATGATGCAGAAATAGTTCCCGTAGGAAAAGATCAAAAGCAGCATCTCGAAATTACTAGAGATATTGCAAAATCTTTTAATCACAAATATGGAGATTTTTTTGTTTTGCCCAAAGCTCAAATAAATGAAAAATTAATGACTATTCCTGGTATTGATGGAAGAAAAATGAGTAAATCTTATGGGAATACTATTAATATTTTTTTACCAGATAAAGAACTAAAAAAAACTATCATGTCAATAAAAACTGATAGTATTCCTTTAGATCAACCTAAAAATCCTGAAACTTGTAATGTTTTTAAAATTTATAGTTTATTAGCAAATGATAATCAGATTTCACAACTTAAACAAAATTATTTGAATGGTAATTATGGTTATGGAAATGCTAAGAAAGAATTGTTTACTTTGATATTAGATAAATTTTCGAAACAAAGAATAGAATTTGATAAGTATATAAAAAATAAAGATTTTATTGAAAAAGAATTAGAATTGGGCGAATCAAAAGCTAGAGAAATTGCTCAAAAAAAAATTAATGCAATTCGCAAAATATTGAAATATAATTAGTAAAATCTGCGCATATAATTATTTATTGGTATTAAATAAAAGAAAATTTAAAAATGGAACAACCACCTATTAAAGAAGAAGTTATCATTGAACAAAATATTATGAAAAAAGTAAATATCATAGAAAACTTTTCATTAAAGAAGTATAATACTTTTGGAGTATATGCTCATGCTAGATATTTTGCTGAAGTAAAAAATGAAGAACAGCTTAGATGGCTATTAACAAATCCTGCTTTTAAGGATATCAAAAAGTTATTTTTAGGGGAAGGAAGTAATATCTTGTTTGTATCAGATTTCGATGGTTTAGTCATTAAAATTTCTATATCAAATATAGAATTACAAAAAGAAAATGAACATTATGTTTGGATTAAAGCAGGTGCAGGAGTTATATGGCATCAATTGGTTGAATATTGTATTGACAAAAAATATTATGGATTAGAAAATCTTTCATTAATACCTGGAACAGTTGGTGCAGCTCCTATACAAAATATTGGAGCTTATGGAGTTGAGTTAAAAGATAGTTTTAGCTATTTAGAAGCGATGAATGTAGAAACTGGGGAAATTAAAATTTTTAGAAAAAAAGATTGCAAATTTGGCTATAGGGACAGCATTTTTAAAAATACATTAAAAGATAAATATATTGTATTAAAAGTTGTTTTAAGATTAAATAAAAAAGCTAAATTAAATCTTAAATATGTGGCTTTGAAGGAAATGTTAGATTCTATGGAAATAATAAATCCTACTATAACTGATATTAGCAAGGCTGTCATAAAATTAAGATCAAGTAAATTGCCAAATTATAAAGAGCTTGGAAATGCTGGGAGCTTCTTTAAAAATCCTGAGATAGATATTGAAGATTATAATATTTTAAAAACAAAATTTCCATACATTAAAGGACATCATACAAAAAATAAGAAAGTCAAAATATCTGCAGCTTTATTAATTGAAAAAGCTGGTTGGAAAGATGTAAGAAAAGGAGACGTTGGGACTCATAAAAAACATGCTTTAGTAATAGTAAATTATGATGATGCTATTGGCCAAGAAATTTTAAATTTTGCTAATAAAATCAAAGCTGCCGTTAAAGCTAAATTTATGATTGAGCTTGAGTCGGAAGTTAATATTATTAAAAATGAAAACACAATACCATCTATTTCTTGAAAAGAATAAAAATTCTCTTTCTTGATTTTAATATTCACCCTATTATTAAGTTATGGCCATTAGCATAACAAGCATTAAAAATTTATAACTTCAATTTCAGTTTAGTCTTAGAAAAATCTACAGCTAACGGAGTAGCAATAAAAATTGAAGAATAAGTACCAAAGATAATACCTATTAACATTGCAAAAGAAAATCCTCTTAATACTTCGCCTCCAAAGATAAATAATATAAATACAGCAATAAATGTAGTAAATGAAGTAATTAAAGTTCTACTCATAGTCTCATTTATTGATTTATTAGCTACAGTACCGAAGTCTTTATTTTTAGAAGCATTCATATTTTCTCTAATCCTATCAAAGACAACTACAGTATCATTTATAGAATAACCAATTACAGTTAATATTGCCGCAATAAATACTTGATCAACTTCGTAAGCAAATCCAAATGCTCTTGCAATAGTGAAAGAAGCAATAACAATTAAACTATCATGAAGCAAAGCTATAACTGATGCTAAACCAAATTGCCATCTTCTAAATCTTATTAAAATATATAAGAATATCATAATCAAAGAAAGTAAAATAGATTGTCTCGAAGAAGTTTTAATATCATTTGCTACAGTAGCTCCAACTTTAGAAGTGCTTCCAATAGTAAATTCACCCTTATTTGGCAAATTATCTGTATCTACAAATTTAGAACCTGTAAAATCTTCTAAACCTTTGATTAAAGCATTTCTAACTCTATTATCTGATTCTGTTGAATCTTCATTGATTAAATAACTAGTAGTAATTTTAAGAGTATTGGAAGATCCATAAGTTTTTACTTCAGTTCCTTGATTTTCAAAACTATTAGCTGCCAAAATAGTTTTCATTTTAGAAGCGTCAATAGGTTTAGTAAAATTAACTATAAAAGATCTACCTCCAACAAAATCGACACCTAGATTTAATCCTTTTTGAGGAATTAATAATAATCCACCTATAAGAATTATTACAAAAGAAAAAATATAAGAAAATTTTCTAATTCCTAAAAAATCAATATTAAGCTTACTTAATAGATTTTTACTATAACTAAATGAAAAACTGATAGTTCCATTCTTTTTACTTAATATCCACAAAAATATAACTCTAGTAATAAAAACAGCTGAAAAGAAAGAACTAACAATACCTATCATCATAGTTGTTGCAAAACCTTTTATTGGACCTGTTCCCATAAAATATAAAATGACACCTGTTAAAAAAGTTGTTAAGTTAGAATCAACAATTGAACTATAAGCCTTATTATAACCAATCGAAATAGCTTCTTTTATATGCATTCCTTGTTTTAATTCTTCTCTTATTCTTTCAAAAATTAATACATTGGCATCAATAGACATACCAATAGTCAATACAATACCTGCAATACCAGGAAGAGTTAATGATGCATGCAATTGAGCTAATGTTCCAATAATAAAGATCATATTGAATAATAAAGCGAGATTAGCCACAATACCTCCTTTAGAATAATACATCATCATAAATAAAATAACTAAAATCAATCCTGCCAACATAGATATCATTCCTTGAAGTTGAGCTTCTTTACCTAAAGTAGGTCCTACTGTTGCTTCTTCAACAATTTTTACAGGAGCAGGTAAAGAGCCTGCCTTTAAAATATTTGCTAAATCTTTAGCTTCATCAATAGTAAAATTACCAGAAATTGCAGAAGATCCATTTGGTATTTCATCATTTACAACTGGAGCAGAATAAACTCTATCATCTAAAACAATAGCTATTTGTTTTCCTATACTCTCTCTTGTAACTTTTTTCCAAATTCTAGATCCTCTCACATTCATCTGCATACTGACAGTTGGCCTTGAAGTTCCAGGTTCAAATGATTGTTGAGCATTAGTAACAACGTCTCCTTCTAATAGAGCTTTATTTCCTCTCTTTGTTTTTTCTATAGGATACAGTGTCATTATTTCTTCTCCTTTTATCTTTTTTGATTTTACTTCCCATAAGAATTTTACATTTTTAGGGAACATTGATTTTATATCTTCTCTTTTCAATGCCTCTTTTACTAATTTTACTTCAGATACTGGATATATATATCTTCCATATTTGGATTTAAAGGGAGATTTAAAAACTATTCTTTGCCCTTTAATTGCTTTTTCATGTTGTTCTTCTATTATTTTATCATCAATTGTTTCGAAAACAGACTCTAAGGATTCATAATCATAAACTTTCCAAAAAGAAAGTCTAGCCACATTTTGTAATAACTTTCTTACTCTGCTAGGATTATTAACTCCGGGCAATTCTATTTGTATTCTTCCTGTCCCTGGCAATTTTTGAATATTAGCTTGGGTAGTACCAAAGCGATCAATTCTACTTCTTATAATATATAAACATCTATCTATGGCTTCATCATTTTCTTTTTTAAGTATTTTAATTATTTCAGCATCTGATGAATCATATTTTATTTTAGCTTTATTAGAAACAGTAGCAAAGATTTTGCTTAATTTTCCTTGTTGGTCTCTCTTTTTAAAAGATTGATAGAATAGGTCTATATAAGATATTTTCGTTTGCTTTATGCTTAATTTCTGAGCATCTTCTAAAGCTCCTAAAAAATGTTCATTTTGATTATTACCTGAAATACTTTTAATTAGTTCAATAGGAGAAACTTCTAAAGTAACATTCATCCCTCCTTGCAAATCTAGTCCTTGAGTAAGCTCCATGCCTTTTATATCTTCATAAGTGTAATTGAATAGACCTAAAAATTTATAAACAGGTTTTTTCCATAATGATTCTAAATAATTTTGTTTTTTATCAAAATCTATATTTCCTTTTTCATCCGTAGCAATTTTCTCGGCTTTATTTTGAATTCTATATGATATATAACTGAAATGTAAATAAAAAATAGATAATAAGGTTACTGCAAAAGTTATTAATATTACCAATGATTTATTTTTCATTGTAGTTTTATTTTTTCCTACGTTATTTTTCATTTTTTAGGTATAAAGTTTAAAAATAAAATTTTTGAGTATATATAAGCCTTATTTTCGCTTTGAAATCGATTATTTAAGCCTAATCAATTCTTTAATAAAATCTTATAAAATTAGATTAAAATTATTAAATAACAAAAATCTTATTAAATATTAATGTAAAAACTCAGTTAAAACAGCAATAATAACCCCTAAAACGGAAACTAAAATTTTTCTTTTATCGAGGGCATGATCAGGATTTGTTTCAATAAATATTGTTATAGATATACTTAAAAAGCTTCCTGATGCTATTGCTTTTAATAAAATTAAATTATCATTTGTGATATTTAAAAATTGATTTCCCAAAAATAAGCCCAATGGGGAAGCCAAAGCAAAAGCAATTAAATATAATATAGTTTTTCTTTTATTTTTATTTATAGAAAATATTAATAAAACTAAAGCAAATGCTGCAGGAAGCTTATGTAATATTATTCCAATTAATAAGGATAAATTATTAAATTCATGAACTCCACAATGACTATTATCTAGTAAAATTACACTATCTAATAATGCATGTATAAATAATGGAATGAACAAACTAATTGATGAATTAAAAATATTCTTATCTTTTTTTTCATGATATTCATGTATATGCCCATGTTCAATTCCTCCACTAAAGAATTCTAAAATTAACTGTATATAAAAACCTATTATTATAAATATTCCTGTTTTTAAAGAATAATGATGATAAATATCAGGCAAAATATGTAAAATTGTTATAGCAAATAAATAACTTCCTGTAAAAACTAAAGAATATTTGAAAGTGTTATTATTAATTTTTGGTATGAAAAAAACTGATAAACCTCCTACAATTACTGTAAAAAAAAGAATTATTGATTGTAAAAAATAAGACATATTAATTTTAAATTTCGCTAATGTAATTAAAAGTAAAAAAGTATATTCATCCTAAGACAATGCTTTTTTCAACAAAAAATAAATATTTTGATTTTTCAATATGAATATGAAAAGGAAAATAAAATATACTTACATTATTAAGAATAAAATATTAAAATATAAATTTAAACAAAACTCATTTAAATAAATAATAAAAACTAGTTAAAAACATATTTAAAGTCATATTTAAATGTTTTAATATTGAACAATTTATATATTTTAATAAAAGCAATATATATTTATGGGCTAATTACAATCTATTTTTTAAAAAATATTCAATTAAGATTTATATTTAATATAGTCCTTATAATAAAATTAGGATAATAAGTTTGGAATAATTTCTAAATAATAGTTATCTTGCTTTAATTAAAAATTAAAATTGCTATTAAAAATAATTAGAATTTATAAAATTTAATTTTAGATAACTATTTGATATAGAGATATAAGAAATTCTATTTTATAAAGTAATTATTGAATTAAAGAGCGGACAAAAATTTGAAGATAGCTACCAAAATTTTAAATAAAAAATTGGTATCTCAGTTTATTTAAAAATAGAAACATATTTTTGGCCTCTACAAAGAGTTTTAAATCGAAATAATGAAGGGGATCAATCATTTATATATAAAAGAAAAACTAAAATTAATATATTCTATATTCGTTGAAAAATGCATTAAGAAAATGATTTATTATAAATTTAAAAGACTGATATCATTTACCAAAGATAAAAGTATATTTATATCTATATTAATCATAAGCTTAGCTACGATTTTTTTTGATGCTAATTCTAAAGAAATTAACAAACCAAACTATAGTGAATTATTAGATGATACTTCATTTCCTATTACAATTGGAATTGATTTTAATGCAGGCTTTTCTAGAATAAGAGACGCCATAGTTCCAAATAAAAGATATTTATCTAATCCATCATATGCCAATGCATTTGCTTTTTTAGTAGGTAATACGAAACAACCCAATAAAAATGAACAAAAGTCAACAACAGCAGTTCCTCCAATGGAATTAAGAAATTCAGATGTTTTTATGCCAATGATTTATGCAGCATCTGCAGTTGTACATTTTGATACTTTAATATTAAACAGATCAATATGGAAGATTTTTTATGCTTATCCTTCAATAGGAATAGATTTCATTTATAGACAATTTGTCCCAGGATTACCAGATTTTTTGGGAGTTTATTCTGGTCAATTTATTGGAGCTGGTATAAATTTAGAGATATATAAAGAATATTGGGCAGATTATATTTTATATCCAAGATTGAGTATAGCTGGAGGGTATTTTGATGCACCTATTAACATAGGTAAAAGCCAGCAATTATCAACTCTTAGAAAAGGATTGACAGTTCAACTAAAAGGTAATAAGGAAGCAAATAAAAGATTTGAGGCAGTAGCTATAATTTTAGGAATTGGTGGAGGTTTTAAATATAGATTTAATCAAAGATGGGCAGTAGATATAAAACTTTTAACAGAATATATGTTTTGTTTTCCTATTGATCCTAAAAAAAGAGTATTGATAGATACAGATAGCAATGAGATCAAAGGCCCAAAATATAAAATAGGCGATAAATTCGTACCACACCCAAGAAGAAAACATGCATTTATGGATAATATACTTCTTAATGTCGGAATTTCTTATTGCATAAACCCTGCAAAAACAAGATATAAAAGATATGAACCTCCAAAAGATTCAATAGGTTTAGAAATTGGTGTGATGGGGATAAAAAGGGAAATGAATGTAATGTCTTTACGAGAAAACCAAGTTCTATTTACTAAACCAAAACCACCTCAACCTACTGGTACTTCTCAAAAAAGCAATGATACTACAGATAAAGGTTCTGATATGACAGCTATTTTTGGAGGATTTGGAGTTTATGGCTCTTATATATTTAAAAATAATTGGTTGAGAGAAAATGTTAGCAAGTTTGTTTTTGATAATTTGTCATTTGTTATTGGATCAGAAATTATATTTGTAGATAATGCAATAAAAAACAAATCAAAAAAAGCAAAACAATCAATAGAAGATAGTTCTAAATTATCAGCATTTATAGGATTAGGCTTTATGGATATAGGTTTTATAAAACCAAAAATATTATTAGGTTGTGACCTAGTAAGCTTTGATTATTGGGGAGAAGAAAAGAAAGAATTAATTATTGGAAGTTTATTTTTAGCACCTGAGATACAATTTACTATATCAGAGAAATTAGGTATATCTATTTTTAGTAAAATCAGACCAACAAAAAATATCTCAACATCTGGAGGAGGAGGTTTACTTAAAACATTTAAATTTGATTTAATGTTCTATGAACTTGGATTTAAAATAGGATACATTTTTTAAAATATTTAGTCTTGATAAATTATATCATAATTGTTATATTTGTAGAGTTATCATAAATTAAAAACTATATGGCGAATCATAAATCAGCAGTAAAACGAATACGTTCAAATAATGCAAAAAGCATAAGAAACAAATATTGGTTAAAAACTTGTAGAACATCAATAAAAAAATTGAAAAAAGTTAAAGATAAAAAAGAAGCACAATCATTATTGAAAATAACTGTTTCTATGTTAGATAAGCTTGCAAAAAAAAGAATAATTCATAAAAATAAAGCATCTAACATTAAATCTAGTATTTCTAAATTTGTTAACGTTATTTAACAATCAATCTAAAAAAATAATTAGAATTTGTTTTAAATTCTAAACTAATATTTTTAAGTTTGCTTTCTGATAGTCAAACTTATTGAAAATTTTTTTGGTCATATTTTGTTCACATTAAGAAAAGAAAATCAGTATTTAAAAATAAAAGATTGGCATTATACTGATAGGCCAAGAGAAAAGCTTTTATTAAAAGGAGCTTCTTCTTTAACTAATGCTGAATTATTAGCTATTTTGATTGGCTCAGGAGTAAAAAGTATGAGTGCAGTTGATCTAGCTAAACATATATTATTACATTATAACTCTAATTTAAATAAATTATCAAAATCATCAATTAAAGAATTACAAAATTTTAAAGGTATAGGAAAAGCTAAAGCTATTACAATTGCAAGCGCTTTTGAATTAGCAAAAAGAAAATTTGAAATTTCTATAAATAGTAGTCCTATAGTAAATTGCTCCCAAAAAGCATATAATATAATTAAGCCTAATCTATGCGATAAAATTACTGAAGAATTTTGGGTAATTCTATTGAATAAATCAAAAAAATTTATAGCTAAAAAGTTAATCAGCAAAGGAGGCTTTTCAGATACAGTAGTAGATCCTAAAATTATTTTTAAGCAAGCATTTATAGAAAATGCATCAAATATAATACTTGTTCATAATCATCCTTCTGGTAATGTTAACCCAAGCGAAGATGATATTATAATGACAAATAAATTATTTCATGGGGCTAAGATATTAGACTTAGAGATTATAGATCATATCATTTTTTCAGATTTTGAATATTTTAGTTTTGCTGATGAGGAGTTAATTTAATTTTAAAAAATATTAGCTAATTACTTTACCATCTACAATTTCCAGTTTTCTATCTGCCAAATCAGCAAAATATTCATCATGTGTAACATATATAATAGTTTTTCCTAATTTATCTCGTATATCAAAAAATATATCATAAAGTTTTTTAGCATTTTTAGAATCCAAACTTCCAGTTGGTTCATCTGCAAGTATCAATTTTGGATCATTTGCTAAAGCTCTAGCAACAGCTACCCTCTGTCTTTCACCACCGGATAATTCAGACGGCTTCTGAGATAATTTATCTTCTAAACCTACTAAATCTAAAACTTCATAAGCAATATCATCAGCATCTCTTCTATCAATTCCAGCTAGATAACAAGGCATAGCTACATTTTCCAAAGAGGTAAATTCTGGCAATAAATTATGGAATTGAAAAACAAATCCAATATTTTCATTACGAAAATGTGCTAACTCTGACCCTTTTAAAGTTGAAAGATCTATTCCTTCAAATTGTAAATGTCCTTTATCTGGATTATCTAAAGTTCCTAGAATATATAATAAAGAAGTTTTACCTGCTCCAGAAGGACCTACAATAGATACTATTTCACTCTCATGGACATCTAAGCTAACTCCTCTGAGTACTTCTGCACCGAAATAACTTTTATACAATGAATCTGCAATAAGCATAGATTTATAATAACCCAAACTATTTTTTTATTCTTCTATAAATAACAATTATATATAAAAGAAAGCTATAATCATAAATTAAAAATAAAAGAAACTTAAAACAAAGTTTTAGTAAAATAAAAATTATTATGAACTGATGAAAACGTTAATAGCTTTGATAATTTATTAATTATATTTATATTTGTACTTAGTATATTATAAATTTTAAATATTAAATTATATGTTTTACAGAATTATTTTTTTTCATTTTTTTATGATTTTGATTATTATTTGATTATTAATGGATGTCAAAATGGGAATTTAAATCAAAATTCAAAAGAAAATCTTAATAAAGATAATCAAGATCTAGAACAACAAAGCTTAACTATCTCTCAAAGTACTAATTCTAATACTAGCTCTAAAATAAGCCAATCCAGAAAACTTAGTAATAATGAAATTAAAAATGATCAAAAACAAAAATTAGAAGAAATACAATTACCAAATAATCAAAATTCTAAAACTAAAACCATTGTCAAAAAAAATAATAAAAATATTAGTAATTTTCCTAAATTCGAAGGGATGAGTCAAATAAATGATTTAAAAATTTGTAATTTAAATTATATTTCATTTAATGTTCATAATGATGGAGCATATACTGGAACTGATGTTACTAATACTTCTGCAATTTTAATGCTCAATTATGTAAGAGAAAACTATCAAAATACAGAAAATATAATTGCAAACATAGAGTCTGTAATAAATGAAGGAATCAAATATTTTTATGATGACCTAATTTCATTTTATGAAAAATTGTTAAAATACGATTTGGAAACTTTTACAAAAAAAATTAAACAAGATCAAAATAAATATGTTGTATATTTATTTGAACTTATAGAACTTATAAATAATTTAATTCCAAATAAAAGTATTACTTTAGAAGAAGATTACCGTAATTCAAAAGATATATTTGGAAATTTGAAAGATATTAATATTTATGAAAAATTAAAACAAAAGATCGAAGATAGCAAAGATAGAATATATAAAAACCTTGAAGATTCTAAAAAAATTATTTTAAATTATAAAACTCAACTTAAACAAAATAAAAATAATCATGAATTCAGTAAACAAGATTTAGTTATTCTAGGAAAGCTCATTAGACATGCGACAGCTTTATATAGTGCCTGATAGAAAACTCTTAATTTTTAATATTTTAGCATCAAATTTTTATTATCAAAATAGGTTTTCTCATTTTATATCAACATATTTTATTAGTGATAGATGCCGATTGTATTTTTTTTATAATATTTTATAATATATTCTTAAATGCTTCGTTTTTGGGCATAACAATAACATAATTTTTTAAAGATTTTTTTAGGCACTTTGTTTTAGAGTTATATCACTTCTTTGTTTTTTTCTTAATATT
>JAAGZN010000064.1 GCA_024206165.1 Bacteroidota bacterium | reverse complement strand
GGAATTGACTTATTATTCGATAGGTATGTTTTTGGTATATTTTGTGTTTTTATAAGCTGACTACTTCTTTTGTGATATATACATGAATTTAAATTGTAACTTTTAACTATAGTTTTGTTTGCTTACAAACACTAATTATAAAAATATAAATGAAAAAGATTTAAAGTTATTTTCTCAAGTTGGTGTAGCATATTTGTTTTTTCCTGAAAACAATAACGATATCTTTAGAGTTAGGCAAAAAGGACAAAAATTTTTTGAAGAACCACTTTCGTTTAAAAATGAATTTAGATATAATGATAATGATATGGAAGGATATATGGAATATAAAGAAAGAAAGATATTAATCGAAAATTTTATTATAAAACCCAAATGTTCAACTAATAATTCGAAATATTTTGGTTATATTCAAGAAAATATTTTAAATATTTCAAAAAGTTAGAAAGAAGAAATAGGTATATCAATATTAGGTCAATTATTTAGATATCACAATTTGGAAAAAGATTTTGAGATATTAAAAAAACAGTTTGAAGAATTATTAATTTATGCTTACTACAAAGAAATTAATAATAAAGATTCAGAATATGAAATAGGTATCCCCCCTCATAAAGATTTTGATTTCTTAACTATTTTAAATATAAATAAATCAGGTTTAGAATATAAAATAAATCAAAAATGGGTTCCATTAAATTTTAAAAAAGATTATATTATATTAAATTTGTCTAAAGCCTTGAGCCTCTCTTTGGGAAATACAGTTCATTCAGGATTGCATAAAGTTGAGATCAATAATGATTTTAAGGAAAGATTAAGTTTTGGAATATTTATGTCTCTCCCAAAGAATTATCCATTAATAGATTATAAAAATGGGAAGGTATTATATGATAAATATTCAGATTATATAAAAATGCAAATCAACAAAGTTCGATGATAATAATAACTAATGATTATGCTAAGTAAATTTTATTTAAAAATTAAAAAAGATAAAATACAGATTAAAATAGAAAGGGATGATAGCATCACTGAATCAAAATATAATGATGATTTTAAAAAATTAAAAAACTTTTTGACTATTAAAAATCAAGAGATATCTAGAAGAATAGAAGTCATTTTAACACATCAAAAATTTAATATTATTCCAGCCGAATTATCAAATAATAAAAATTTAATCTATAATTTATGTTTGAATAATTTTTTAATTGATAAAGGGGAATTGTTAAATATTTGCAATCTTTTACAAGAAAATATTTCAATAGTATTTACAATACAAAAACAAATTTTTGATGATTTGAGCGCTTTATATTTTCCACAAAAAATAAATTTTGTGCATATAGAATACTTAATTTTAAATAGTATAATCAACGATTTAAAATTATTAAAATATCATAAGCCTACTTTATCTATTTATTTAGAAAATAAATTTTTACATATCACTCTAATAAAACAAAAAAGAATAATTTATCATAATAAGTTTCAATATTTGGATATAGAAAAAGGAATACATTATATATTATTAATAGCAGAAAATTTTAAATTTGATATTTCTGAGAATATTATAATATGGGGAGAAGCAACAAAAGATCATGAAATAATAAAATCTTTAAATTATTATTTTAAAAATATATCACTAAAAAAAATAAAAATTTAAATAATTTTAATCCAAAAAGATTTCTTCAAATAAATAAATGGCATATTAAAAAAATTATAATTACATCTCAAATCGGTTAGAATTATATGATAAATTAATATATTTTACTATATTTGGTCATATTGGAGAATTATAAATGGTAGAATATGAAAAAAATATCCTTACAAGTACAGATAGTTATTGCATTAGTTTTAGGTTTGTTATTTTCTATAATAAGTATAAAAATCGGATTGCCTTCTTCGTTAACTATTAAATATATAAAGCCTTTTGGAGATATATTTTTAAATGGTTTAAAAGCAGTTGCAATACCTTTAGTAATAGCATCTTTAATTGTAGGGATTACAAGTATAGAAGACTCTTCCAAGTTATCAAGAATAAGTACTAAAACAATTTCTTTATATATAATCACAACTATTTTCTCTGCTTCATTAGGTTTAATTATAGCTAATGTTATAAAACCTGGAAAAATGATTCCCAAGCAAACCAGAAATAGATTAATGTCTTTATATGCAGATAAAAGTGTTAAGGCAAAAATAAAAGCGAATGAAGCAAAAAAAGAAAATGATGGATTTTTACAAACTTTTGTTGATATTGTTCCTGACAATATTTTTGAAGCATTAACAAATACCAAAAACTTGATACAAGTAGTGTTTATTTCAATTATGTTTGGAATAGGCTTAACAAAAATACCATCAAGAAAAAGTAAAAAAGTAACAGCTTTCTTTGAAGGATGTAATGAAGCATTAATTGAAATTATTAAGATAATAATGAGATTTTCTCCAATTGGAATATTTTCATTGATTTCAACTATGATGATCGAAGTATCAATTGGTGATAGTGCAGATGGTGGTATTTATGAAATCTTAAAAGGTTTGTTATGGTATATGGGAACTGTTTTTCTTGGTCTTTTTTTATTAACTTTTATATTATATCCAATAATTTTAAAAGCATTTACAAAAGTAAGTTATAAAGATTTTTTAAAAGGAATGAGACCAGCTCAATTAGTTGCTTTTACAACTAGCTCAAGTTCTGCAGCTTTGCCTGTTACAATGGAAAGAGTTGAAAAGCACTTGGGAGTTTCTGAAGAAGTAAGTAGCTTCGTTCTTCCTTTGGGAGCAACTGTAAATATGAATGGCTCATCATTATATCAAGGTATTTCTATTTTGTTTATTGCTCAAGTATTAGGAATAAATTTATCCATTTCTTCTCAAATATCTTTAGTTGCAAGTGTTACAATGGCTTCAATTGGAGCAGCAGGTGTTCCAGCAGCTTCTTTAGTTGCAGCTTCTATGTTACTTGAATCTATTGGAATACCAGCTGCTGGTTTAGCATTAATATTTGCACCTGAAAGAATTTTAGATATGTGTAGAACTGTTACTAACATTACTGGTGATGCTGCTGTGGCTGTTGTTGTTGCTAGTTCTGAAGGAGAATTATCTAAAGGTGCTGATGAATATCTTTTAGAACATGATAATTATTAAAATATTTTAATAATCCTTATTCTAACTTATTTTATTGAATTTATTATCTTCTTTAAAAATAATAGATGAAAATTATTCTTTAATTTAAATATATTAATAAAATATAAAAAGAAAATGAAGACTAAAGTATATAACTACTATTAAACTAGTGAATATATAAGCTTTATTCGAAGAATTTACAATAGTTGGTTTAAAAGTTCCTATATCTGGTTTTAAACTAGTTTTTAAAGTTGGATCAATTTTATTTAAACATAAATTTGTTTGATTAAAAAATAAAGATACTGTTTTTATACCTATAAATTTTTTTGAAATATTAAAGTCTTCAATTCTATTAAATGAGGGTTTCGTTATATTCAACTTTTCAGTAATATTTTTTATAGATGGAAAAATTGGGTAAGAGCATTTATCAAGATTTAAATCATCCGATATCTTTGTTAAAAATGATTCATATGATGAGTAAGAAAAACCTAACAATCTTATAGTATATCTTTTGTTTCTATAATTTCAAGTCCACCAGAATTTCCTAATCCTATATTTAGTGCTTTTATCAAAGTTCCATTTTCAGAAGATAATATAACTAAAGGATATAAAAGAAGATCAGTAGTTTGATTAAAAGATAGACCAGTAACAAATATTTGATTATTTTTTTCAATTATACTTAAACCTCCTTCATATAATTTATCTTCTCCAATAACTACTCCAAATACTAAATCTCTGTTTTGATCTATTTTAATAACAATCATATCAGTTACTCTTTCAGTATTAGTAATATTATTAAAACTAGCTGTTGCTCCTACAACTAAAGCTTCATTGGTATTAGTCATTTTAATTTTAAAAGATTGATCAAATATATCAAAATTAAAAAATTGAAGTCCATTATTTGAAAGTACTGTTCCATGTTTATTAATTGCTAATAATAAAATTTTGGATATTGAGTTAGGAAAATTTGAAAAACCTGTTAAATAAATATTATTTTGAATATCTTTAGCAAGGTATGTAGGAAAATCTAATCCTGTAATATCATATATAGTGCCTGATAGAAAACTCTTAATTTTTAATATTTTAGCATCAAATTTTTATTATCAAAATAGGTTTTCTCATTTTATATCAATATATTTTATTAGTGATAGATACTGATTGTATTTTTTCTATAATATTTTATAATATATTCTTAAATGCTTCGTTTTTGGGCATAACAATAACATAATTTTTTAAAGATTTTTTTAGGCACTTTGTTTTAGAGTTATATCACTTCTTTGTTTTTTTCTTAATATTGCTTGACCTATTTTATGAAGATTATACGCTATACAAGCTAGACCTACATAACGATTAAAATTGCTTTCTTTTCGATCTGGGCATCTATTTAAGCCTCTATGTTCTAATTCATTTATATTCGACTCTATCACACTATGCCTTTTTCTATATTTTACAAATAATTTCTCCTTTTCCTTTCCTTTTTCTTCTTTATTT
>JAAGZN010000063.1 GCA_024206165.1 Bacteroidota bacterium | reverse complement strand
CCCCCTGATTTTGTCCTGGTTTAACCACTGCCCCTTGTTTTTGATTCCCCCCCTGATTTTGTCCTGATTTAATCACTTCCTCTTGTTTTTGATTCCCCCCCTGATTTTGTCCTGAATCTTTAGTGCCCCCCTTTTTAATATTATTTTTATCTTCGGAGGTCTGATTTGAAGGTCCTGTATTAATATTACCTTTAGAATTTGGACCGTCATCAATCTTAGTCGTTGGATTTTTACTTGATGTACTATTACTATTGTCACTATCATTATTTGATGCGCAACTTGTCACAAACAATATACCAATAACAAATATAATATTATAAATTTTTTCTTTAATTAACATAACTATTTTAACATTTAGTGAATAAAAACAGACGCAAATTAGTCTATATTCTTATAAAATCTCAAATTATATATATATATATTAGTATGAATTGTATTTATATTATAAAATTTAATTTATCTTATCAATTGATTTTGTGAATTATATTTGTATTTTGAATATATTATTTTGCTTAATACTCAAATATTTTGTTATAGATTTGTTATATTTTATAAATTGATAAGTGAAAAATTCAATATATAATTTTATTCAAAATTGATATTTTTTAATCTATTGCTTATTATATTAATTTCATTATCAAATTCTATTTTATATTTCTTATCTAAGAAATATATTTTATTTAGAGTATCTATTAAAAATTTCTTATATAAACTTGAATTAAAATTATTTGGTTTATGGTTTATATTATTTTTAATTTGTTTAAATTCTTGAATAAATAATTTTGTAGTCTTATCAAAGTAGGTATCATTAAATAATTCTAAAATATATTTTTCTGCAATTTCATTTGGGTGAATCATATCTTCTTTATAAAAACGATAGTCTCTTAAATCATCTATTAATATTTCATATGAAGGAAAATAATCAACATTTTCTATTTTAGATAAGTTATGGCAGGCAATACGCAATATACTTTTACTTACCATATTCATTGCAAGATTATCTTTAATATGCTTTATTGGGCTGATAGTTAAAATAATTTTAATACTTGGATTTATTCTTCTTATTTTTTGAATTATGCAATTATATAGTTTTATAATTTCTTCTATTTCCATTAAGTATTTAATAAAATTTTGTTTAGGGAGTTTATGGCAATTTCCAACTATCTTTTTTGTGTTTTTATATTTATAGACAATTGATGTTCCAAATGTTATTATCAACACATTTGATTTCTTTAGCTTCAATTCTAAATTTTTATATTTTTTTAATATTATATTTTGTAAATCTTCTATACGATCTCCACTAATTGAAGAATGGAAATTTAAATTATAATATTTACTATCAATTTTAATGTAATCTTCTTCATTATTAATTTTTTCTAATTCTATATCTTTATTTATGATCAAAGATTTATCTAAAATATTATAAATTGAATAAGGATTAAAAATATTTCCAAATGGATTATTTAAAATATCAAATTTATTACTTTGAAGATATTTACCTAAGCAATCAATGAAGCATGAGCCTAAACAAATTATTTTATCTGAAATATTTATTTTATATTGAGATTCTCTAATTTCTATTGGTAATCTAAATCTATCTTTCATTAAATTTGATGTTTTATGAATTATTGTTTGCAAAAAATTGAAATAAATAAACTTATTAATAATAAGATTAATACCATTGAAGATATAAATTTACTTTTAGTTTCCAATAAAAGAAAATTGGTTGGTATTTATGTTTTAAATCAAAAGCATTTCCCTAAAATTGAAGAAAATTGGGTTCAAAATAGAAATTCTCAAATTTTTCTAAAATTAAAAGATAAGCTGAATAAATATTTTGAAGGTAAATTAAATAAACTTGAAATCAATTATGAATTAATAGGAACAGATTTTCAAGTAAAAGTATGGAAAGAACTATTAAAAATACCATATGGAAAAATAGTTAGTTATGAATTTATTGCAAATAAAATAAACTGTAAATCGTCAAGAGCTGTTGCAAATGCTATAAGCAAAAATCCATTAATTTTTTTGGTACCATGTCATAGAGTAATTGGAAAAAATGGAAAATTGACGGGGTATGCTGCAGGATTAGATTTGAAAGAATATATATTGAAAATAGAAAATTTTTATAAAACAATTACTTAGTTTAAGCTATTTATAAAGGTTAAAAGAATTTTAAACTGAAATAGCAGCTTTAATTGTTGGATGGGGGTTATAGTTTATTAATTCAAAATCTTCATATTTGAAGTCAGATATATTTTTAACTTTATCGTTTAAAATCATTTTTGGAAGGGTTCTAGTTTCTCTTGAAAGTTGAAGTTTACATTGTTCAATATGATTAGTATAAATGTGAGCGTCACCAATAGTATGGACAAATGAACCCGGTTTTAAATTGCAAACTTGAGCCATCATCATAGTTAGAATAGAATAAGAAGCGATATTAAAAGGGACACCTAAAAACATATCAGCACTTCTTTGATAAAGTTGGCAAGATAATTTGCCTTCAGAAACATAAAACTGAAACAACAAATGACATGGAGGGAGAGCCATTTTATCTAATTCTCCAACGTTCCAAGCACTAACGATCAATCTTCTAGAATTTGGATTTGTTTTTATTTGATTAATAACATTTGTGATTTGATCAATATTTTTACCATCAGGAGTTGGCCAACTTCTCCATTGATAGCCATAAACATGACCCAAATCCCCATTTTCATCAGCCCATTCATTCCATATTCTAACATTATGATCATTCAAATATTTGATATTAGTATCTCCTTTCAAAAACCATAATAATTCATAAATAATTGATTTTAAATGTACTTTCTTAGTAGTTAATAATGGAAAACTTTCAGAAATATCATATTTTAATTGATGTCCAAAAGAACTAATTACGCCTGTTCCTGTGCGATCACTTTTATGAGTGCCTTCTTCCAAAACTTCTTTTAGTAATTCTAAATAATTTTTCATTTTAAAAATTCCTTTTGTGAATTAAACATACAATACATTTATATTAAATATAAAGTAAATCAGATTATTATGAAAATCTAAATATTAAAGGTTTACTTAATATCTAATAAGTTTTTTAATTATTAATAATTCTTTTAATTTATGAAAGTATTATGAACTATTTGAATATTTTTATTTATTGTAATTTGAATTTTACTTATGGCTAAATTTATAGATGTAATTATTATACTTATAGTTTTTCAATTCTGTAATAAAATTGAAAAATGTAATAAGATGCAGAGAAAAAATTCTTCTACTTTAAAAACGAGTATTACTGATGATAATTATGTATTTATAGAAAAAGAAGAAGAAAAAAATAATACAAATAGTGAAGGTTTAATTAAATCAATTTTCATGCAAAATCCATTAATATTAATAGTATGTATATCTGAATATGAAAGCGTTAATAACTTAAATGGTATACAAAAAGATGAAAAAATTTTAACAGATTTATTTATCAATTTTTTTAATTTTGATACAAAAGTTGCAAGTAAAAATGGATATTTATCAAAGAAAAACTTATTTGATTTTTTAGAGCTAAATACAACAAATTTAGACAATATAAATTCATATGATTCTTTATTTTTTATTTTTTGTGGTTATTCTATTGGAATCAATTTGTTTACTAGTGATTTTTCTAGAATGCAGGATTCTGTAACTTATGAATACATCAACAAAAAATATTTTAGTTATTTTATTAATAAACCAACCATCTATTTAAAATTTTCTGGAAATAATAATTTATATATAAATGAGTTTATTAATATTAACTCAATTCATTTTATCGGTAAGAAAAATAATGATGTTGGAAAAGGAAATACTAATTATAGTGTTGAAGCTTTTAATTTGATATTAAAAAATTATTATAAGAACCATAATTTTGTAGAATTACATCAAAAAATTAATTATACTGCTAAAACTTTAAGTAAAGGATCTGAATTGATAGCATTGAAAAAGACTTTTTTTAATAATTTATATTTAAAGAAAAATAATCTAATAAAACAAAAATTAAATACTGATCAATTAAATTTTATAAAAAGATCAGTTAGTGTATTTTGGGATGAACTGATTTGTAAAAATAAATTTAAAGAAGGGTCGAGATATGAAGAAAGAAATCCTTTTGAAATATTATGTAATAAAGAATTCTATAAAATAATAGGTAAGTCAAATAAAGAATTTATAGAACTATTAAATAAAAAAATTGAAAATCATAATCATTTAAGACAATATTCACTTGGTAATTTAAATTCTTGTCTGAATTTTATAAAAAACATTTCAGAATATTTACGTAAAAATCCGCAATTAAATGTAAAAAA
Source organism: Bacteroidota bacterium (assembly GCA_024206165.1). GTDB lineage: Bacteria > Bacteroidota > Bacteroidia > Cytophagales > Amoebophilaceae > JAAGZN01. The sequence continues at coordinate 754 of JAAGZN010000063.1, read as the reverse complement.
TAAAAAAATTAAATTATCTGATAATCTATTTAAATATAATTTAATCTATGATATATAAAGTGCATTTCATTAAATACTCAATAGTAATAATTCTTTTAAGTTTCAATTCTTGTAATAAAAAAGAAATATTAAAGATGCAATGTTTCAAATATGAAAACCAAATAAATTTATCAAATCAAACTATTACAATTTCCAAAATTAATGATAGTGCATTTAGTTTAAATTTTAAAAAAAATATAAAATATATTCTAGAAAATAAGCATTTAATTATATCAAGATTTATAAGATTTAATAACATAAATAATTTTGATAATAAAGATATTATAAATTTAATAAGTAATTTTATTGGCGAATTAATTTGTTTTGCTAAAAAACATTTTTTTTTAAACATAATAAATTGTCATATCTATGGATTGCATCAATTGATAATAAAAGTTTTATTAGTTCGACTGATATAACCAAGGAATTAATTTATCCATACTATTTTGATATAATAAATTACTATGTAGTGCCTGATAGAAAACTCTTAATTTTTAATATTTTAGCATCAAATTTTTATTATCAAAATAGGTTTTCTCATTTTATATCAACATATTTTATTAGTGATAGATGCCGATTGTATTTTTTCTATAATATTTTATAATATATTCTTAAATGCTTCGTTTTTGGGCATAACAATAACATAATTTTTTAAAGATTTTTTTAGGCACTTTGTTTTAGAGTTATATCACTTCTTTGTTTTTTTCTTAATATT
>JAAGZN010000006.1 GCA_024206165.1 Bacteroidota bacterium | reverse complement strand
TAGATAAAGGATTTTCGAGCAAAGAAAATAAGGAACTATTATCCTTGTATATAGAAAAAGTAATAATGCCTAAAAAAGGAAAATTAAATAAAGAAGAAAAAGGAAAGGAAAAGGAGAAATTATTTGTAAAATATAGAAAAAAGCATAGTGCGATAGAGTCGAATCTAAATGAATTAGAACATAGAGGCTTACATAGATGCCCAGATCGAAAAGAAAGCAATTTTAATCGTTATGTAGGTCTAGCTTGTATAGCGTATAATCTTCATAAAATAGGCCAAACAATATTAAGAAAAAAACAAAGAAGGGATATAACGCTCAAACAAAGTGCCTAAAAAAATCTTTTAAAAATCATGTTATTATTATGCCCAAAAACGAAGTATTTAATGATATATTATAATATATTATAAAAAAAACACAATTGGTATCTATCACTAATAAAATAGGTTGAGATAAAATAAGAAAACCTATTTTGATAATAAAAATTTGATGCTAAAATACAGAAATTTAGGTGTTTTCTATCTGACACTATGTAGTTTATGATGAATCAACAATATTAGAAATTGATGGTGAAATTGAAAATAAAAAAAAGTATTTAATACAAAAAGTATTAATTTAGGAAAGTTGCAAAAGAAAAGAATAGAGATTGTTTATAGAAAAGAATTCCCTTGTAATATTGACATTGAAATTATAACTAAAAATCCTTATGATAAATGGGAACTTAAAATTGAATTTGAAAGTCAAGAATTTCTAATAGGATAAATCATTTACCAAATGATATTTAATTTTTGATATTTTTTTCACTACAAAACCAGCTTTATAAACTATTTTTTTTCTCTTTCATTCTCAATTTCTTTCGTGCTTCTGCCTCTTGATTTTTTATAACTTTTTCATATGTTTTTATAAAATCACTGGTAAAAGTAAGTAAATTTTGGAGGTATTCTACTTCATTATCTTTGACTTTTTTTATTTGTAAGTATTCAGCTAATTCTTTTATTTTTTTTAAGCTGTTTTCTGACTTAGTTTGAAGTTTTTTATATTCAGTTTTCAATTTTGCTAAAAACTCTTCCATTTTTTCTATAAATTTATCTTTAGGATTATGCCTAGATCTAATATCATTAATATAATTTGTTATATTAACTATTTTTTCTCCAATTTCATCAATATCCTTTTTTAAATCATTAAAATCTATTTTTAAAACTTGATTTAAAATTTTCTTAAATTTATCTTTGAAATCTAATGCTTTCAAGTTATACTTCATTGATTCCTCCACAATAAATGTAAGTAATGATTTCTTCGTTTTTTCGGATTTAGTATTTACCAAAAGCTCTAAGCCCGTTAATTCAAATCCAGTCGCATTACTTTTTTTTCTATTGCCAGTATTTAAAGTATTACCTATTTTTAAAATAAGAAATAATAAATTTTTAAATTCTTTATTCTCACTAATAAGGTCATATGCATCATCACAAATTTTTAATTTTTCATATAAATCATCAATTTTTTCTTTTACTTCTAATTTAAATATCCAATATTTTAATCTTTGTTTTAAATTAGGGATATCTTTCAATTTAAAGCAAAATTTATCTGCAAGAGCTAATCCTTCATCATTTTTGAATTCATTATATTTATCAAACTCTTCATCGATCGGTATAACCGAGAGTATTTTTTTAATATTTTCAAGATTTAATATTTTTTCATCTAAATTTAGTATAGCATTTGCTATATCATCAGGTAATAAATTCTTTCTTTCAAGGACTTTTAATGCTATAGTTATGTTTTGTTGTTTGCTGCTGTCTAAAAGAGATATTTTTGTTTCGTATTTTCCTTTTTTATTACCTTTCTTTTTACTCTTTTTCTTCTTCTTCTTTTTAGTTTTTTTAAAATCTTCTTTTAAGTCTTTTATTATATCAGATAGATCTAATTCAATGTGTTTTATATCTTCCCAAATTGTATTTTTTTTTGCATAAATTTTCTTCCAGTGTAATGATGTTAATGATGTGGTTTTTGATTTATCTTTTGATGGAAGTGGGGGAGGAGTTAAAGACGTGTTATCTGATAAAGGTGGAGGTACAGGTATATTAGGTAATGGTGCTGGTATACCAGGTGCAGGAGCAGGTATATTAGAAGGCAACGGAGCAGGAGCATTAGAAGGTATAGGAGCAGGTAAAGGCGCACTAGGAGGTAAAGGAGCAGGTAAAGGTGCACTAGGAGGTAAAGGAGCAGGAGTTGGTGTTTCTGTTTCTGGTGCCCCTGCTGGTAAAGAATTTTTTCTGAATTTTATTGATTTTTTACTATCTACTCTTTTATCATTTTTGCCAGGATTCAAATCTGGCTTAACACTTATTTGTTTATTACATTTTACTAATATACATAATGATATTAATAAGATATTTTTAAAAACTTTATTTATTAAATATGTATTTTTCATCTTCAATATATTTAAATTATCTTTTCTTAAAATTTTTTACTTATTTCATAAACTATCAATCAAAGAGTTAGTAACTTCGCTTGTAAATAGCTTATCTGTATTTTTTTTTTAATATGCTTATCAATTTTTCAATTTCATTCTCAGTCATCCATTTAGAATATTCTTTTATTGCATTTTTAAATTTATTTTGTACAAAATTTATTTTTGAATGATAATCTTTGTCTATATCTAGATCTATATTATTTGCTTTTAATAACTCAATAATTTTATCCAAATTATCAAAATACATTAAATAGCTATTCATATTAGTTAAGAAAAGTTTAAGATCATTTAATAAGTATTTAGCTTTAGTTTGATTATCTAAAATACATTCTATTTCTTCAGGAATTTTTATTTGATCTATGTAATAATTTAAATTTTCTATATATATGGATATGATTTCATTAATGTATTTAGAAATAGATTCTTTTTTTGGATTTTTAGATACTTCATTTAAGAATGATTTTATCTCTGTAAGTTTGACCTTATCAACTTTGCCAAATATGTTAAATATTTTATATACTTCATAATACGTTTTAGAAGTCAATTCTATCCGTTGGTTTTCTGTTAGATTTTTTTTTAATTTAGATGCTATTGATGATTCGATTAAGTTTTGAATTTCATTTTCGATTTTTTTATTTGTGATATTATAATTTTCATACCTATTAAAAATGGATTTTCTCTGTAACTCATTTAATTTAATTTGTTTATCATTTTTAGATAAAAAAAGTGTTTTATGGTTTTTAGGGTTTTTGCAGGAAATACAAAATATACAGAATAAACTAATTAGTATAATTAAAGAGTTGATGTTTTTCAACTTTGTAATATTATATCTAGTTTTTAGTCTAAAATTATTTATTACTTCATTTGTAATAGATATATTGTTTAACATATCAATAATATTTAATTAAATCCACTTTTAAAATCTATTTTTAACTTTTACTTATTTACTTCTAATTCTTTAATATAATTTGTAATTATAAATTTTTTTTATGCACCCATTTCCCATCTATTTTTTTCCAAGCATTGAATTTAGGTTCAGGTTTATTTTCAATAATTTCGATATTCTTGCACATATTTGCGCTTGAAAACCCTTTGGATAAATTATTGCAATATATCAGTTCTGAGATTGCCAGTGCTAAAATAATGCTATTGCCAACTGTTAAATGTTTCATTTCTTTTGATAGTTGACTATTTTTTGTCAGCTCATTAGCAAAATCTTGAAGTTTGCGTCCAAAATTTATATAATATTCTAAATTGTTTTCTTTGAACAGTTGTGGTTTTATTGAAATTTTAATTATGGTAGAGGGACTCTTTTTAATATCTTCTTTTTCTTGCTCATTTTTTTTAGACCAGCCATTAATAATTTCCATAAAATAATTATCCATAACTTTATTTAAGAAAATTATTATTTGGGGGCTGATATCTTTATATTCTTTTTCTTCATATATTTCTTTTATTTTTTGGGAAACTAAATCTAGTATTTGAAGTTTTGTAAATTTGTTTTCTAAATTTTCATTATTATCAAATATGGTTTTTGACTCTTGTTTAAAATTATTTAATGACTGAGTTAGTAAATATTTTAACGATCCATTCTTTTGTTTAATTTCTTCTATTTTTTTTGAAGCAATCTTTTCAATTGTTTCATTTTTAATTTTGTCAATCTCTTTAATAAGTTGTGGATCTTGATTTTTCTCAATATCTTCAATTAAATTTTTATATAAATCTTCTAGTTTGTTCAGTTTTATTATATATTGTTTTAGATTTTCAGTATTTTCTGAATTCTTTATTTTTTTTATTAAATTTTTCAGATTTGATTTTAACTCATTTAAAATAAATTCTTTTTGATATTTGCTTGGATTAATTACATTAACGGTTCCTGTAGTATTATTCCAGTCTGATATGAGTATTTTAAATAATTTTTTATTATTATAGGATTTTTTAGTAGCTACCTTATTGTTTCCTGATATAGAATAAGGATAAATAATTTCTAATTCTTTAATTAGTCTTTCTTCTATGTTATATCCTTTGTTATCATCTTCTAATTTTATATTTAATAATTTGACTGCATCATCAAAGTCTAATTTTGTCTTATTATTTTGGCCTATTGATTGTGCAATTTTTATAAATGTTAAAGCAAGATCATAATCCTTATATATAATTGATAAATGAATGATCTTTGCAACTATTTCAATTGCCTCTTTAGGATCTTCATTATAAATATTTTGAATATTAGCTTTGTTTAACTGAAAAAGCTTTTTAAAGTTCTTTTTATATATATTGGATTTAATTACATTTATTTGTTGTGCAATAGAATAATTAACAGTGCTTCTGATCTTATAGGTTTTTGGATTATTTACTTGTTTTTTAAGATCTGATAATTTTTTTTCACTAAGAGGATTTGTTGTTCTTTTGATATATAATTTAAATAAAGGTATATTTTTTTCAGTTGCTAGTTTAATATGAGTGCCCCTGTTATTGCATGCTAAAATTAAAAGTATTATCGGTTTAATAATATTTTTAGTTGTTAATATCATATTTATATTATTGATTTGATATTAAAGTCTGAAATTTTAAAATATAAAATTAGCTTTGATATATATAATTATTATAACAATTATATATACTAATAGCAACAATTATGTTCTTTTAATTTTATTTAACTGACCTTACGCAAAAAGTTGTAAAAAAGGATAAAAAGGTATAATATTGTATTGTTAAAAATATTCTTGAAATTCATTAAAAAATGCAAGATCTATATACAAACTATCTACTTACACAAAATGATAAAGCATGTGCAACC
>JAAGZN010000062.1 GCA_024206165.1 Bacteroidota bacterium | reverse complement strand
TTTTGTCGATTGTATTTTTTCTTGTAGTAAATTAAATATTTGTTTATTCCACTTTGGAGTAATAAATATATATTTCAGTGCTGATAATAAATTGGCCATGTGGGTTCTTGGATTATGAGGTATTTTAACTTCAGATATTGGTGTTATTCCCAAAGTTAATTGTTGTTCAAAATGCTTTCTCATTATTAAAATTTTAGTTGAATATTTACTCGAATATAAAGAGGTGAATCTTGAAAAAAAAGTTAGAAAACGATATAGGATAAGGAATTGACTTATTATTCGATAGGTATGTTTTTGGTATATTTTGTGTTTTTATAAGCTGACTACTTCTTTTGTGATATATACATGAATTTAAATTGTAACTTTTAACTATAGTTTTGCTTGCTTACAAACACTATGTAATTGAATATCATCTAATTGTTCTTTTTTTATGTAATTTAAAAAAATGCCATTACCATTTTCTTGTCGATAATCATTACGACCTAATCTTTGGTAATATTTCTCTAAGGCATCATCTATTTCCTTATATTTTAATGTATTGTTTGGATCAGAGATATAGTTATCACAAATATAATTACTACTATTATTATTATGAAAATTTGATTCACTGATAGAATTTGAATCATTATTTCCTTCAAATCTATTCATACTATTTATTTTATTATTTTTTTTGCATGAAAAAAATATAAACATTGTAGTTAGCATGATTGAGTTTAAACTAAATTTTCTCATTTTTTAAGTTAATTATTGTTTAAGAAAAGAAAACTTAAAATTGGTGCATAATTGGTAATTGATAGATGCAACAATTTCTTGCATAATTATAATTAAAATATATTGAATTGTTCTAATTTTATTTTTAACATAATTTTAAAATTGCATTTTTTAAAAATATTATATTCAAGTTTTGATAATAGTAATATAAATTTTGTATTAATATATGTAATTACAGGAATTCTTAAAATATTTAAATTTATAATATATTTTCTTAATTTTATTAAATTCGTAAGCATAAGTTTTAATACATCAAATATTATAACTTTTATAATATTAACTAATAATATATATATATAAGAAAAGCCTATAATTATAAAATTCATAGATTATAACAGATATTATGTTAAATTCAAATTTTAAAGACATTTTTAAATATTCAGAGAAATATACTACAAAAGAATCAGAATTTTTATGTAAATTAAGATTAAAGACTGAATTAGAATTTACAAATTCACATATGATATCAGGAATGTATCAAGGAAGAATTTTAAGTTTTATATCTTGTTTGATAAAACCAAAAAAGATTTTAGAAATTGGAACTTTTACAGGTTATTCAGCAATATGTTTATCTGAAGGATTGACTAAAGATGGTATTTTATATACTATAGATAATAATATTTCTTTAAAATCTTTTCTTGAAAATATATTTAAAGATGTTAAATTGAAAAATAAGATTAAATTTTTATTAGGAAATGCAATAGAAATAGTACCAAAATTAGAAAATGATTTTGACTTGGCCTTTATTGATGCAAATAAAAAAAGTTATTGTAAATATTATGATCTTATTATTGATAAAATTAAAAAAGGAGGAGTCATTATTGCAGATAATGTTTTATGGAAAGGAAAAGTGTTAGAAGAGAATATTGATAATGATAAATTAACAAAATCTATGATTGAATTTAATAAAAAGATTTTTTCAGATGATAGAACTGAAAAAATTCTTTTACCAATAAGAGATGGTTTATATCTAATAAGGAAATTATATTAGATATAAATCAAAATATGTATAAATGGATTTGATAATTAGAATCAAGATCAATTATCAGTTCATTTTCAATGATCATAAATATATAATATTATATGAATAAAAATAGATTAAAAAAATACCCTATTCCAAATAAAGCCTGTTTTAATATTATAAATAAAGTATTACTTATAATATTCATTTTATCTTTCTTAATTAATTCAAAAGAAGTAAAAGCACTTTCTTTACCAAAAATTAAAGTACCCAAAAAAATATATTTTGGTAAAATGCGAATATATATGTGCAATAGTGTAAGATCCAAAATTCAAGCAAAAGTTGATAGTTTAAGAAGATGGAAATTTAAAGAAATGGTCGATCAAGCTAATCTTATCTTTCCAATTATGGATCCTATATTACAGGAAGAAGGAATTCCTCAAGATATTAAATTTCTAGCCATGCATGAAAGTCGTTTAGTTCTTAATTGTATTTCTCATACTGAAGACTATGGTATTTGGGCTTTTAATAATATTGCAATAAAAGAAGTAGGTATAACTGTTAATAATAAAATTGATGAAAGATTTCATTTAGTATATTCTACTAGAGCAATGTGTAAGAAAATGAAAATTAATTATAAATATTTCAAAAATTGGATACACGCAATTTTGGCTTATAATAAAGGAAGAACTGGTACTGAGAATATTATCAAAGCAATGGGTAGAAAATATATTAAAAAACAAAGAGGCAAGTCTATTTTTTTAAATATAAATACTCCTAACTATTTAATTTATTTCTTAGCCCATAAATTAGCTTTTGAAAATGAAATAGGAAAACATAGGCATCCTGAATATAAATTATATGTCCATGAAGTTTCTGAATGTGATAATTTTCATGAAATTGCTAATAAAACTAATAGTTCACTAGATTTACTTTGTAAATATAACCCTTGGCTTAAATGTCCAAAATATATTATTCCTAAAAACAAAAAACATAAAATTATTGTTCCTTTAAAACATAAGGTCAAAAACAGGTTGTTCTCTACTAAAAAATTAAAATCAAAAGATAATTTAATGTTGGTAAAGAATTTAGATTCTGGAAAACAAAATTTATCAAAGAAGAAAATTAAAAATCAAAATAATACTTTATCAAAATTAAAAAAAGATGAATATCCTAAAATTTCTCAGAGTAAAGATTTTGAAGGAAAAAAAATTACTTTAATAAATGGATTGCTTGGTGTAGTTGCAAAAAAAGGGATGAATTTAAAATCATTAGCTAAAAAAGGAGGATTATCAATCAATGATTTTATTAGATATAATGACATAAATTTTAATCATACAGTTATTGAAGGCCAAGTATATTATTTTGTAAATAAAAGAAGTAAAGGTCAATGTAAATATCATATTGCTCAAAAAGGAGATAATTGGTGGAGCATATCTCAAAAATATGGAATTAAAATGAATAGACTTCTATTAATAAACAATAGAACATCTGAAAAGCCTAAAAAAATAGAAATTGATATTAATAGAATATTACATTTAAAATTTATTAGACCTAAAAGTTCTCCTATAAAATTTGCTTGATTTTTCTATTTTATTAAAAATATTATTAAATGCAGATGCCGATATACATAAAATCTATACCAAACTAAATAATTTAATATCATGAATTAATATATAAAATTAAATTATTTCTAAACAAATTTAAATTATTAATATTACATCTAAGATATATATATTTAATTCATGTGTAATATTTATGATTCTGAAAAAAACTAAATACCGCTTTTTACATATATTTTTTTCAATAATATTAGCTAATAGTTCAATAGGATGTAATGCGGCATATTCCAATTTGAGTATAAAAAAATCAAATGATATAAAAAATTATTATAAATTAAATAAATACAAACAACATAAAAGCAGTAGTTTAATAAAAAAAGTCTTTAAAGGAATAATATGTTATTTTGTAATTAATAATTCAATACAATTTGTAAAATCTACAAATGATTTAGATTCATATCTCAATAATTATTCAGAATTAAATCAAAAACTTGATTTAGATAATTTATATCTTAATACAAATGATAGTTTACATACTAAATCTAAAAAAATAGAAATTAATGATGCTGAAAATCTAAATTTATCAACCATAAATAATATAAATAAAAGAAAACTTTTATCAACAACAACAACCATAACGCCTTCAACTACTACAACGCCTTCAACTACTTCTTTTCCTGAAACCACTTTTTATTATGAAATAAATAATACTAATATTACAGAAATAACTTTGAATTCAAAAGATATATTTCCTCCAGATATAATGCTAACAAAATTTTTAACTTCAACTGAAATACAATATCTAAATCTTGCATGGACTGCTATTGTTATATTATGTTGTTGTTGTTCATTATTTTGCTGGTATTTTAATAGATTACATGCGGCTAAGCATGATTTAGATAATTTATCTGATGAGAGCTCTACAGAGGAAGAAGAGACTACTGAAGAATATGAAGCAGATGACTCATCTTCATATTCAGAGTCAGAAAATGGAGAAGATGGCTCTTTTGAAATTTCTACTGTTTAGGTTATAAAATGTCATTATTTATTACATATTTTTTTAAATTCACAATTTTGGCAGATTTTTAAATTAGAACATTGCTCAAAAGGGACTTCTTTATTTAATAATTCTTCAAATACTTTTATCAATTCTAATTTGAATTCTTTGTGATAGAAATTAAAATTGTTTATTCCGATATAATTACCATTTTCTTTAATTTGAAAAATGAAATTATCATTTTTTTTAAAAATCTCTTTAATACCTATAACAATTGGTTTAATATAAAGTTTATCATTTTCAATATAGTTTCTAAAAATATAAGAATATAAAAAAATTTGTAAAGCAATTGAATTCCTTTTTTGGTCATTTCTATCAAATAAATTTTTAATATTATTAATTTTCAGGTCATAATTACCAGTTTTATAATCAATTATCCTTATTGTATCTTCTTTAAAATCTACTCTATCAATAACACCTCTTAAATTAATTACCAATCCATTAACTTTAATTTTGGTTTGTAAAGATTCTTCTTTTCCTAATTCTATTCCTATGACTTTAAAAGGTGTAAAATTTTCATCTATTTTTATAATTTGATTTAATATTTTTTTAATTATTTTTTTAAAAATATATATGGGTATATTTTTATTTTCGAAGTTATTCTGTATTGTGTTAATATTACCCAAATTTAAATCAACAAAAGCTTTTTCAATTATATCATCAACTTTTAATTTCCTTAATTGCAGTATTTGTTGAGTTATATATTTTTCAGATATTAGATAGTCTGTTATATGTTCTTTTAAATTGATATTACTATGTATATAAAATAATTCAATTACTTTATGTACTAATTTTCCAAATAAAATATTTTCATTCTGCTCATCTAATTTTGCATTTATTTTCTTAATATATTTGAAATAAAATTTTAATTGACAATCTATATAAGTATTTATAGCCTTGGCTGAAATTGAATTTGTAGAAAGTACATTTTGTATTTGTTTAAAAATTATGTCATTTTTTTCTATTATAATATCTTTAGAATCACATTTTTGAATTTTTGAATTTTTATTATTTTGTAAACTTGATAAATCATTTTGCGTATTACTTTCAAAAAGATTAACATTAAAATCTTCTGAATTCAAAATTTGCAAAATATACCTAGAAGGTTCTATCGGACCTAATTCAACATCATTTGCTTTATAACATATATTTATTGTTTTGGATCTTTTAACTAAATTAAAAAATAAATGATTATGATATTCATCACCTAAATTACCATTATATAATCCATAAGATTTTAGAATATTTTTAGAAAATATAGAATTATTTTTTTTTATTAATGGAAACGTATTTTCATTAGCAGATAATATAAATAAATTATCAAAATCTAAGCAAGTCGCTTGTTCTATATCAATAATCTTTATTGCATTTTTTTTTAATATCAGATTGTCAGTTTCATTTTTTTTAGTTTCGATAAATATTTTATTAAAGCAATCTAAAAATTCATCAGAAGCCTTTATGTCTTTAGTATAAATAATTTTTAGCTTAAAAAGCACTCTTTCAAATATTTGTATATTTATATCTATCTTGCTTTCTTTTAAATTATTGATAACTAAAAGTAGTGAGTTTATAATAGGAATATTTTTATTTAGTATTAAAGTTGAAGTTTCTGAATTTATATTTTTAAATATTTTATGACATGAAATTTCTTTAATTAGAAACTTAATCATGATATTATCATAATTATTATTTTTGTTTAACAAAGATTGTAATCTTATTATTTTATTAAAAAAAATATAAATATCTGAAAAGTGTAAAAGCAAATGATTTTCTATTATATAATCAATTTTGCTTTTGGATAAATTAGAGATTAGTATTTTTAATAAACTCCTATCTGGACGTATAATTCCAGAATTATTTAATGAGTGGCTTTCTTTAATTTTTATAATTAAGCTTATTATTATCTTTATTTGTTCTTCATCAGTTATAGATTTATATAAATTTATTCGTTTTTTTTTATTTTTATCTAGATCAATTTTTGTTTCTCTATTAAAAGATATGCTTTTCTCTTTTGAGTTATTTATATTTTTGCAAAACATATTTGCATTTCCTAAAAATTTTATTTTATAATTACTTTTTAAATAAGAAAATAATTTATATTCAATTTTACTTAAGGAAGAGAATCCAACAAATACAAATTTGGAGAAATATGTATTTATGGTATTATTATCTAAATTTTTGTTTAATTTTTTATATATAAAACCTTTATAAACCCTTTTTGTTGAAATAAAATATGTATTAAATTTATCATAAATATCTAATAAATAATTATGGTAATTAAGATATTTTTTATGATTAAAATTTTCTTTATTTATAAAGTATAAATAAAACTCTTTAATAAAATTATTTTTATTCTGATCATAATTATATGTTAAAATATCTATTTGATTATGTACTTTAATGTTTGAAAAAAATTTTGCAGGATCCACCAAATTTGCATCTATTTCATTAAAATCATTTAAAATTGCTTTTCCATAATTATAAAAATTTTCAAAATCATCATATTCTGGTATGATTCTCACTTTTATTTTGAATAATAAATGTATCAAATCAATTTCTTGAGCTAGCTTTAAATTTGTCAATTCTTGAATATAATCATCAATTGAGAGAATAGTAAAATTCAAATTTCCTATTGATTTAAATTCTTCATTTATGAATATGCTAGATATTTTATCAGGAACAACAATTAATATTTTTTCATTATCTTCTATATTAAATTGCTCAATTAATTTAATAATTTGAGCATTCAAACTTGATTCATTTAAATTTTGAATTTCTAAGACCATATTTTTAATTTCATCTTTAAATAAATAAATCTAATTTATTTTATTTTATATAATATTACAATTACTTCATTTTTTTCACATCAAAATAATTTTAATCAAATACTATAATATGCCTTAATAAATATAAATAAATACCTAAAATACAATTATATAAAAAAAACTTTAAAACATATGTATGATATAAAGATTTTGCACCATAATTTTGGTCATAAAAAGTAGTATTTATTTTTAAATATTTAGTTATAAATATTAGAAGTTAATACATACAATTTTGATAACAATATTTTTTAACATTAAAAATTTAATAGAAATGATAAAAAGAAAATTAAAAGTTTCTGTATTGAGTATAAATATAATATTATCTAAGATTTTTGTCTTATTTATGTTATTCAATTGTGGATCTAATATAGATACGAATAATAAAACTGAAGATGTAGTTGCTCCAAGCGGAATACAAACCCCAAAAAAGCCAATTCCCCCTGGACCTGGAGGCAAAGGTGGTTCAGGCATGGTTGCAGAAACTGGAATAGATTCTTCAACGGATGGTGTTAAAATTGAAGAAAATAAAAATAAATCTTTAAAGACTATCAAACCATTATATCCTTCTACTAAAAATTCTTATTTTCCTAATATGACATTTAATTTGCCTGATGTTAAATCTTATTTTTCAAATATTAAGTTTAGTACACCAAAAATTAATTATTCTACTCCAAATTTAAAATCTAATAAGCTAACGTCTTTTGTTCCATCATGTAAAACTATAACAAAATTAACAATGTTATTTGGAGGGATTGCATTAGGAATTGGTTATCTAACTGGTAATTTACCTAAAATTGATATATATAATAATTTTTATAACAAAAACAGCGTTCCTAATGACAATTCAATCCAAAATAATTCTACTTTTCAAAATATAACTGATAATTATTGCCCTATAGATACAACCAATCATAAATTTAGTAAAAAACAAAATGAACAGATTAATGAAGAAAAAGTTATTAATGATTACATTGAATTAAATGCAGAGCAGTACTTCAATTATGGAATATGTGGACTAAGTGAAAATATGAATAATATAGAAACAGTTTTAGATCAAGAAGAAGTAGAAAACATAAAAGCAACGCTACTTTATGGCAAAGAAAATCAATATTACACAAATCAATCATATCATAATGCTACTATAAATCCTTCATTGCTAAATGATAATATATTCAACAAAAATGGTCATCAAAATATTTTTTTTAATAGTGTACCCAAAGATCAAAATGATTTTATTGATAAATTTAATCAAATTCTAGATACTTTAGAAAGCACTAACGAGAATGAAGCAGATAATATAAGTAACGAGAAAAATACTGACCATTCTGTAAAAATTAACACAGAGCAAAAAGAAAGTGACAAAAATCATACTGATACGGATAATTTGAATGATGAAAATCAAAACTTTATTTCAAATGAAAAACAAGATCAAATAGAAAATAATAACCTAAATACTGAAGAGAATGGTCAATTGAAAGATTACATTGGACAGAGTAATGATGAAAATGATGGATCAGAAGAGTCAGCTCCTAATACAGAACAAATGGAAGACCCGAATGATATAAATAATTTTAATGAACAAGAAAATGATAATATTGAAAATCATATCGAAGAAACCAATACAGAAAATAAATCATCAGAAGAATCTGTTCCTAATATAGAACAAAATCAAATAGAAAATGATAATGAGGTAGTTAGTGATATAGATGATACTCAAGAAAGTTATAATTCAGGAACTATTGAACAAGAATCAGAGGAAAATATAAATGATAATAATATTGATTCAATTGATGATAATCAGGAACTTAGTATTGAAGATGATGAAGATTATAATGATGAAATTGGAGATCAGTAATTAGATTTAATTATAGATAGACAGAATTTTTAATATCCAAAAAAGCCTTTAGATTGAAATAATTTAGGGGCTTTTTTACAATTATTTAATTTTAAAATCATACAAAGGTTTAACCAACACTGCCCTCTAAAGTTAGCGATAGTAAATTTTTTGCTTCAACGGCAAACTCCATTGGCAATTTAGCAAGTACTTCTTTACAATATCCTGTAACAATTAAAGAAGTGGCTTTTTCATTATCAAGGCCTCTTTGATTACAATAGTACATTTGATCTTCTCCTATTTTAGATGTAGTAGCCTCATGCTCTATAGATGAAGAGTTATTATAAGATTCAATATAAGGGAAAGTATGAGCACCACAATTATTACCAATTAATAATGAATCACATTGAGAAATATTTTTAGAATATTTAGCATTTTTTAAAACCTTAACTAACCCTCTATAACTATTTTGGCTATATCCTGCAGAAATGCCTTTAGATATAATTTTACTTTTGGTATTTTTGCCAATATGAATCATTTTAGTGCCAGTATCTGCTTGCTGCTTATTTTTTGTTACTGCAACAGAATAAAATTCACCTATTGAATTATTGCCTTTTAAAATACAACTAGGGTATTTCCATGTTATTGCAGAGCCTGTTTCTAATTGAGTCCATGATATTTTAGAATAATCACCATTACATAGCCCTCTTTTAGTAACAAAATTATAAATCCCTCCTTTGCCATTTTTATCGCCTGGGTACCAATTTTGAATAGTTGAATATTTTACTTCCGCCCCAGTTTCTGCAATAATTTCAACAACAGCAGCATGCAACTGATTTTCATCACGCATAGGCGCAGTACATCCTTCTAAATAACTTACATAAGAATCTTTATCAGCTATAATTAATGTTCTTTCAAATTGCCCTGTATTTGCAGCATTTATTCTAAAATAAGTAGATAATTCCATTGGGCAATGAACTCCTTTTGGTATATAACAAAAAGATCCATCACTAAAAACTGCTGAATTTAAAGCTGAAAAATAATTATCTTTATGTGAAACAATTTTACCTAAATATTTTTTTACTAATTCTGGATATTCTTGAACTGCTTCACTAAAGGAGCAAAATATAATACCTAAATCCTTAAGTGTATTTTTAAATGTCGTTGCAACTGAAACACTATCAATGACTGCATCAATAGCTACACCTGATAATCTTTTTTGTTCTACTAATGGTATTCCTAATTTATTAAATGTTTTGATTAACTCTGGATCTACTTCATCCAAACTGTTTAATTTTGCTTGTTTTTTAGGAGCTGCATAATAACTTATCTTTTGATAATCTACAGGAGAATATTTTAATTTTGCCCAATTTGGTTCTTTCATTTTTTTCCAAATTTTAAAAGCATCTAATCTCCATTTTAAAAGCCATTCAGGTTCTTTTTTTTTATCTGATATTAGTTTAATAATTTCCTCATTTAAACCAATTGGTGCTATTTCAGTTTCTATATTACTTTCAAATCCATACTTATAACTAGAATTTGTCAGTTTATCTATTATCTCTTCTTCTGATTCTTTTTTTAATTTTTTGATAATTTTTATATTTGTATATTCTTTGGAATTTTTTAACAAGTTTTCATTAGTACCGGACATATCTTATTTATAACTTAAAACTATTAGAGTTTATAAGTTACAAATATAAAAATTTTTCATTAAAAATAATTTTAATAAAAAAAAGAAATATAATATTTATATTTTTTCAATTGTAAATAATCTTTTGGTTCTATTTTTTTTTATTGACTGCTCGATTAATTTTTTAAAATTGTAGCCCAATGTAAATCCAAATTGTAAAGGGGATAGATCTTCCTTATAGTTTTTTATATTATCAATATTTTGTGTTAAATAAGTAATTATGAAAGAAAAATTATATGTTTCTTTAATTTCATAAAATATTTCAAAACTAACTCCATAAAGTATATTTTTAGTTTTTGCTCTAATGCTAGGATTAATAACATTGTTAATTCTAGGTCTTTTACTCATATCCAAAATCAAGGCTTTTTTATTGTTTGTTATATCAATTTTTTTTTTAAAGATTTTACCATCAAATATATATCCTATTTCAAAATGAAATTTAAACTTAAAATTTGTAATTTTGGGATTTATAACAAAACTCAAAGGTTGTATGATAAATGAATATAATTCACATAAATCTTTTTGATGGTAATAATTAATATAACTACCTCCCTCCCATTCCAATTTAGTATCAATTGATTTTATTTGACATATAGGATATGCAATATAAAAGCCATAATATATTGATGATCCAGGTTTAATAGTTTCATAGAATTCCAATTTTTTATATTTAATTTGATAATCACATTTTCCAAAACTAGGAGGATAAATCTTTAATTTAGTTCCTATATCCCAATTTATATTAATTTTTAATTTTTCAGCTTTGGCTTTATAATCTTTTAATACAATTATCAAAACAATAATAAAAGTTATTAATTGTTTTAAAGTTTTCTTTATTTTAAAAATTGTAGCTGTATATGGAAGCTTTATAATCAAATCGGTTAATTTTTGTTAAAAAAGACATTCGTTTCAAAAAAATAAAATATAACTAAAACAAATTCCGTATTATTTTATTTTAAATTATAAGGTCTAAACGATAAAATTAAATTAAATTTAATAAAAACTTGGGAAAAAAAACTAAGATAAACTCTGAAAAATATCCAAATACAACAAAACGCAATTAATAGGATATTTAATTTACTCTATTAATTGCGCTTTGTTGTAGACACACTTAAAAAACTGAAAATAAAAATATTATAAGCCCATTTTTGAATTAAATTTATAATCTTATAAAATTAAATGTCATAAAATAAAGTGTATTGACACTATAAATTATTAATTACCACCAATCCTCATCTAAATCTATTTTTTTAGGTTTATCTCTCTCATCATGTGGCTTTAATTTTCCTCTTTCTTTTTTTTGTTCTTGTTGTTGTTGCAATTGTTTTTCCAATAACTTTCTTGCATTTTTTTTCTTTTTCCTAGTCATCCTAAAAAATATTAATATTAATAAAATCCCATTTAATCATATTATTAATATAATAATCAATTTTGTTTTATATATGAAATTATTTATCAACATATTACAAACAAAGGATTAACACTCTTTTATTTGGGTTATTTTCTAGTATATTCTAAAATTAACTATATCATATATATTAAAAATATACAAAATATTATATTTATAAAATAAATTTTTAAATATAATTTATCAAATTTTAACAGTTTTAAATTAATTCATTTTAATCGGTCATCGAGTATACTAAAAGTATATGAAGATGCGGAAAAAGGTCGTTGATAATCAGCGAGTTATGATCAATTTTTCTTATATTTCCAAGTAGCAATAGTATATATACTGCTTCCAATTGAAGAATATCTGATAATCGGTCTTTTCTATATGAAAATAACCGGTTTTAGATACATCTTGAATTCTATGACTTTACCAAATAAATTATCACTTTTATTTAATATTTAATTTATAAAAATAAAATTAT
>JAAGZN010000967.1 GCA_024206165.1 Bacteroidota bacterium | reverse complement strand
CCTGTCATTTTGTCGACATTCCTATAAGACCTATTGGTTCTTGTGTTATGCAACCATGCAGTTAGTATCTACTACCATTATGTATGACATTGATATTGCAGTATACAGGCAGGATGGTCGAGTGGTCTAAGTCGCTGGTTTTAGGCACAAGTCACACCGATGTAGTGGATTCGAGTTGCACTCCTGTCAATTTTTTGAAATTCCTTTAAAAACTATTGCTGGTTAATTTTTGCAGAAATTTAGTTAGTATCACCCATCAACATGCTTTCAATCGATGTGACAATATAAAGGCAGGATAACCGATCAATTGAAGGCCCAAGTTGTAGGCAACAGACACTTCGCTGTCGTTGGTTCGAGTCCCACTCCTTTCATTTTGTTGACATTCCTACAAAACCAATTGCTGCTTGTATTTTGCACACATGCAGTAAGTATCTGTTTTTCTAATGCATGCCATTGACATTACAGTATACAGGCAGGATGGCTGAGTGGTCTCAGGCAATGGTTTTAGGCACCAGTCACTTCGGTGGCGTGGGTTTGAGTCCCACTGCTGTCATTTTGTTGTCATTCCTAAAAAGACTATTGCTGCTTGAATTTTGCACACATGTAGTTAGTATCACCCATCCACATGCTTGGAATTGATGTTACAATATAGAGGCAGTATGACTGATTGGTTCAAGGCCCATGCTGTAAGCACCAGAGACTTCGGTGGCATGTGTTCGAGTCCCAGTCCTGTCATTTTGTTGACATTCTATAAAACCTATTGCTGCTTTTTTTTTCACCCATGCAGTTAGTATCTGCTATCCTCATGCATGACATTGATATTACTGTATACAGTCAGGATGGTCCAGTGGTCT
>JAAGZN010000966.1 GCA_024206165.1 Bacteroidota bacterium | reverse complement strand
ATCATTGTCAACGTCACTTGTCGTTATTGGTGTCGATGGTATGGTTGGTATGGTAGGATTGGTCGTCTCTAGGTTGATCACAATCATCATTATCATTATCATCATCATCATCATCAGCATCATCTATCGTTATGGTACTAGATTTAGAAGGAAGATTGTATTACCCCGGTAGCGAGGATGACACAGCGAAGAGCTTTCTTACTTTCATGCAGATATTATTGTGGAGGGTTTTGACGAGCGGCTTTTCTGCTATAGGTTCTTCTATCATTTCTGGAGATGATAGGCTTGGTTGTAGAGGTCTTATTGAGTGTTGCAAGGTCTTGAATCATTTCCACTGGTTCTGCGTGTTCAATGGTGAGCTTGTTGGTCGTGTTCTGATCCGAGACCAGGGGAGATGGTGCTGTTGGAATGTCAGGTACTTTTGGTAGGTGATTTTGAAACTTGACCCTTAGTGGTTTGTACTTTGGTTTGATGATATCATCACGGGATAGATTCATCCATGGGTCAACCCACACGGGGGATTTGAGGTTTTCATCCGCCCGAAGGAGAAGTACTAGACTGCGTCTTGGGCGACTCAATGGTTTCTCTGGCTTTTTGTATCTCTCCAGAGGTGAACATTTGTCGGGTGGACGAACCATTTGCACACTGAACTGCCGCTGTCCTTTGGAGACTTCCAGGACTCGTCCGATTGCCGAGTTATCTGGGTCGTGGAACTTCTGTTTAATGCGGTCGAGAACGACCACGATGTCACCCTTGTCGATTGAAGCTACCTTGAATTTCTTGTCAGTGAAGGTGAGAAGATGATCCACGTAGTGGTTGGTGTAGTCGCGGACAGTAGATGTGGTTT
>JAAGZN010000965.1 GCA_024206165.1 Bacteroidota bacterium | reverse complement strand
CCCCTCCATGACGACCATTCTCTTCCCCACTGACCCCCATAATGGACTCAGTCGGTCTTGCTAAGATAGGTTGGACGTACTTATCAAAAACTGGAAAATTGATATATGCAACTTGCACGCTGAAAATTATGAAGATATGGCAAAAACAAAATGGAGAGAAATTAACACACTCATCAACAATGCGAAGATCGCATTCGGAGAAGATCAAATAAACGAAATTGTGGTACAAGCAAAACAAAGAGCTTTTAACAAAGCTCAACTGTTAAAGCGTAACAGAAAAAGAGCCAGGACAGCCCCTCAACAACATGAAGGCAACACAAGAATCAGAAACACACAAACAACGGAACAAAGACGTGGCAGGGACCACTCCCGCTCTTGAAACAATTAATATAACATACTAACTACTAATATCCAAATATTTATCTTCTGTCTTGATATAACAAATCACATTATTTAATCAAAAAACCTGATCATTTCTTTTCTTGGTCCACTCCTGAACATAGCCTTATCTCATTTTTAGCTTCTACAACATTGCGGTCGAACATGACATCTATACCGACTCTCAGAAAATTATCTGGATGCACACGCAAATTAAGAAATCGATCTAAAAAGAATTTTCTTAAGAAACATCTCCACGAATCAATATCAAAGGAAGCTGGTTATGCTGT
>JAAGZN010000964.1 GCA_024206165.1 Bacteroidota bacterium | reverse complement strand
TTTTCTATGTTGAGATAATAATTCTTTTCTTGATGAGGATGATAATATATTCATTTTGTTATATAAATAATTTTGTACTAATATCGAAAATTATTTATTATTTACAAATTATTTATTAATCTTCAAATGGAAGAAGTATAGCGTCTTTTTCTGTTAATCCTTTTTTAACTTCAATATCAATTCCATCAGAAATTCCAGTTTCTATATATCTTTTAACATTTTTTCCTTTTTCATCAATTTCTATATATATTTTATCGTCTTCAAATTTTAAATATTTTTCTGGAATTGTTAAAACATTATCTTTTTGAGAAATTATAATATTAGCAGTAGCTTTATAGCCTGCTCTTAAAATATTTTTAGAATTTGTTTTTATATCTGCTTCAATCATAAACTTAGTAACTCCATCAACAATTTTGCCTTTAGGAGAAATTTTAGTTATAACTGCTAAAATATTTTTTCTATTAAGGGAATCTATATCAATAGTAAACTTCATATCTTCTTTAATGAGAGCAACTTCTTTTTCGTTAACATTACCTTTAAATATCATTTCATTCATATCTGCAATTATAGCAATAGTAGAACCTTCATTAGTTAAAGATCTTTCAATAATAGAGCTTCCTTCTTTAAAAGGCAATTCTAAAATTGTACCATCTATAGTAGAATTTACAATATTAGATTCTTCTTCTTGACCTTTAAAATATCCTTTTTTTACAAGTTCTAAATGTTTAAGTGCAGCTTTAAGGTTTTCATTAGCTTTTTTATAATTACTTTCTAAATTTTGAAAATTCTGTTTTGAGATTATATGATCTTTGATAAGTCTTTTTGCTCTTATATATTCTTTATAGGCTAATTCTTTATTTAATTTAGCAACATTATAATCTGTTTTAGCTTTTTCAATATTTTTAGGATTAGGAAGAGGTTTAATTCTTGCAATTGGAGTTCCTTTCTTTATTTTTGATCCTTCATGAACATATATCTTTTCTAGTATTCCTGAAATTCTTGGTTTAATAGCAATTTCTTTCAAAGGCTGAATGGTACCAAATATTACTTCTTTTTGTATTATATTTTTATATGTAGCATAAATCTTATTTGATTTTTTAGTCTTATTTTTATTTTCTTCTCTTAAAAAATATAAAGTAATAGAAATAGCTAGCAATACAAATATTCCTCCTATAAAAAGTTTAAGTTTTTCTTTAAAATTCATTTTTTGTTCTGACTTTTTATTCATGATCATTAATTTAAATTATTCTTCAGAAAGTGCTTTAATTGGTAACATATTAACTGCTTTTTTAGCAGGAATATAACCTGCTAGAGCTCCTGCAATTATAAGAATTATTAATGCAATAGTTGTTGAAACAATATCAAAATCCATTTCAGCTAGCATCATTTGTTTTTTCGTATCATAATGATTGATTAAAGCATTGGTTATTTTTAAAATACCATTACCAATAATTAATCCTAAAATTCCAGAAACTAAAGTTATCAAAATAGATTCAGTCATAAGCATATTTAAAATTTCTCTTGGTTTTGCTCCAATGACTTTTCTGATTCCAATCTCTTTAATTCTCTCTTTGATTATTACTAACATCATATTACCAACGCCAACTACTCCACTTAATAAAAAGCATATGCTTATACTCCAAATGAATAAATTAATTGTTTTAAATAGATTATTTATCTTTTGAATTTGCTTTTTTAAATTAAATGATTTTATAGCATTTTCATCTTTAGGATGTATTTTTAAATGTTCTTTTAATGATTTTAAAATTGTTTTCTGAGCTTTATTAGCATTTGTTTTAGAATTTAATTGTGCTACGATCATGGTTATTTCATCATTTCCATGTCTATAAAGGAATTGATAAGTATTCATGGGAAATAATACATAGTTTTTTATTCTATTATTGGGGCCTTTACCAATTTCTAAAGTTGCTATAACTATAAATGAGGTATTTCCTACATTTATATATTTGCCTATTGGATTTATATTTGGAAATAATTCTTTTTTTATATCATTTCCTAAAATGCATACTTTTCTATTTTTAATAAAATCTATATTATTAAAATTTCGTCCATCTTTTA
Source organism: Bacteroidota bacterium (assembly GCA_024206165.1). Classification (GTDB taxonomy): domain Bacteria; phylum Bacteroidota; class Bacteroidia; order Cytophagales; family Amoebophilaceae; genus JAAGZN01. The sequence continues at coordinate 25,258 of JAAGZN010000964.1, read as the reverse complement.
AAGTAATATCACTGACAGAAAAAAAATTTTGATTTACACCAGATAGCATGCCTCCATTATAACTTTTCTCTTTATACGCAATAGGCATTTTTCTTTTATAAAATCCTTCACTTTGAGTTCCAATTTTTTTGATAAATTTATGTTTATTTTTGATATACTCAACTGATTTTGAGTTAAAAAAAGTAAAATCTCCGTGTTTATTTCTTTGTCCCCAAATCCAAATACTATTTTTAGACATTCCTTCAAATCCCCTAAAAACTCCTTTCTTTAAGCCTGATCCTAATCCCAATAATATAACTAATGAAAATACCCCCCAAGTCACTCCAAAGCCAGTTAAGATACTTCTAATTTTATGTTGCTTTAATGTTTGGAAAGTTTCTTCTAGATAGTAAAGATCCATGTGTTAATATTATCTTTCAATTATAAAGTGCCTATTTTATATTTTAGAGAAATATAAATTTATATATAAATATAATTTGTATTTTTTATTTAGCCTAATATTTAAATGAATTTTGAATTCAAATAATTTTCTTTTATGATTTTTTTATTTTCTGAGTTTTATCTATTATACTTGTGAATTGTTCAATTTAAAAATATACAAATATGAAAATATTAAAAATCAATATTATTTTAGCTTTATTTTTTATATCAATTTGTCAATTTGCTAAAGCAGAAGAAGTAGCTAATAAAGAAGAAGAAGAAATCTCTAAATATCAACTTGGATTTCAAGGTAGTTTAGCTGTAGATGGTACTTTTTTAATTTTATCCAATAAAAATGAGGGTAAAAATGATAATAAAAAACTTATGCCCGTAAAAATTCATTTCCCTTGTGAACTAGGTGTTTTTGCTGGAATAAAATTTAATAAAATAGTTGGATTTAGAAGTTTTATTTTTTGGGATAGAAGTCAATTAGAATTTTCTAATTCAGATTATACTTGTCATTGGACAACTCAAAATTTAAATTTATCATTTCTTTTTAATTTTCATGTTTATAAAGATATACCATCTAGTTATATCTCTTTAGGTATGAATATTAAAAGCATATTATCATATGATTATGAGGCAAAAGATACTGATAAAGTTGAAGGTAGATTAGGATTAAAAAATAGTAAGTCTATAAAAAATATTTATGAAAAGTCTAATGACTTATCAAAGTTTAGTTTTGGATTAATTTTAGGTGGAGGATATGATTTTGACTTTGGTTTATTAATTGATACTTCATTTTCTATTGACTTTAATTTATTCAAATTTTTAGGAAAAGATAAAAATGAATTAAATGAGGGTAAACCAGAAGATCAATTATATTTTATGACCGTTAATGCTGTAGGATCTCCATATCTTAAATTAAGAATAGGATATGATTTTGGAAAACTTATTTTCAAAAATTAACTAATGGTTATTAAATTTTCTATTTGGGATAGTTTAATTTAAATTGTCCCTTTTTTTGTAATCTCTTTGACTTCTTTTCTTAATAAAAAAATTCCAATTAAATTTGGTATTGCCATAAAGGCATAAACAATCTCAGCAAGTTTCCAAGTAATGCTTGTATCAACTAAGCAACCTAAGAAAAATAGAAAAATAAAAACAAACTTATAAAGATTAAGTACAATTTTACCAGCTCCAAGATAATCTAATCCACGATCTCCATAATAAAACCAAGCAATTACTGTGGTAAGAGCAAATAAGATTAGACATAAATTTAATAGATAAGGACCTAATCTTCCCAATGGACTCATAACAAAAGCTTGAGATACAGGATTAACTCCTGAGAGTAAAGATTTTCCTATTATTTTTAAATTTCTTTTATTTACAACTTTTCCATTTCTTATTTTTATTTCACCAAAAAATAATTTATCATTCTTATAAATTTTTATATCACTAGCTATTGACCTTGAACATAATACTGTAATATCCTTATTTTTAATTTTACCATTCTCAATTTTTAAATTTGAATTAAATAAAGGTAATTCTTCGATTTTTAAAATCTGTTTCTTCAATTTTTGTATATCCAAATCATTATCATCTTTATAAACTCCTTTTAATATTGTTATATCTGAAAAATCAAATTTATTATTAAACTTAGTATTCCAAACCCCAGAAGAAGTTATTACTAGTCCTGTTAAAGTACACATAACAGCAGTGCAAAGAAAAGGTTCAATGATAGAATATACTCCTTCATTAAAAGAACTTTCTTCATCAGAAGCAGCATGCGCAATACCAGAAGCTCCTGAACCAGCATCATTAGTATAATAACTTTTGTTTACTCCTTTAAATATTGCTATTGATAAAGTAGTTCCCAAAAATCCTCCCAGAGCTCCATTTGCTTTAAAAGGACTGCAAAACATAAGTCTTAAAGATGGAATAATATTTTTATAATTGGCTCCGATTGTTATTATTGATATTATTAAAAAGATTAGAGACATAATAGGAATTAATTTTTCTGCTACAATACCTATTCTTTTTATTCCACCAACTATTATGAGGCTTATGATGATGCTCATAAAGATGCCTGTATATACTTGCTTAATTCCGAAGACATAATATATAGCTTTTGCAATTGTATTGGCTTGGGGCATATTTGCTGATAGAAAAGAGCATATTACTATTGCTATTGCCATAATGATTGATAATATCTTAAAGTTTAGTCTATCTTTTAAAAAAAACATTGGTGTTCCTGATATACTTCCATTTTTATTAATTTTTCGATATTTATGACATAAAACTACTTCAACATATTTTGTTGCCATTCCTATTAATGCTGTAATCACCATCCATAAAATAGTTGAAGGTCCGCCAATATTTATTGCCATTCCTGTTCCTGCTATACAACCTACTCCAATACTTCCTCCTAATGATGTTGCTAGAGCTTGCATTGCTGAGGTGTCTCCTTTCTTATTTGTTGATGTTTTATCTTTACCTAATAGTAATCTTATTGACTTTGGTAAAAATCTTATTTGAGGAAAATTAAGATAAAGAGTAAAAAATAAACCTATTCCCAACAATAGTATTAATAAAGCTGGTCCACATAATATTGAATGTATTATATCTATGAAATGCATACTTTTATTGTTTAAATTAATTTACTTATTTTGGTTTATATTTTCGATTTGTCATTTTTAGCAAGGCAGAGTATCAATTTTTTGTCAAATACAATTAAAAAAAGATCCTTCATTACATTCAGGTTGATATAGTTTTTATAATTTCTTTAACTTATCATTTATCAAATTGAAACATCTATCTTTGTTGAATATAATATCAAAAACATTCTTTATAAAATTTATAATGACATAGTTTTTATAATTCCCTAAACTTGTCATGTTGAGCAAAGCGAAACATCCATTTTAGAAATTAAAAAGAATTTTTTTTAAAAATAGATCCTTCATTGCATTCAGGATGACATGTATTTTTTTATTTTGATACTGGTCTATATTATATCTACATATGAAAATATATTATACATAAAAAGGGCCACTATTCATATTAATAGAATAGTGGCCCTTTTAAGATTACACGACACTGTAATTATATTTTTAAAATCATTTTATATGATTCTGATTTTTTTTAATTAAGCTCCAAAGATATAATATCCAATATCAATACCTGCTTTTACTCCTACATTTAACATCATAGTTGGAGAAGATACTTTATTATCTTCCTTTTGTCCTAATTGTGTACCAAAAGCATATTTAACTTTATCTGCATTATCAGCCTTTGTTGCATCTACTTCAGTAGTATCAAACATACCTTCAACCATATAAGTAAAGCCAAAGTCAATACCTAAAGTAGCAGGAAAATCCATAACGTTTCTGAAGTCATATCCTGCGAAAAGGTTAACACCAAATCCAAAGTTATTCATAGCTTTAGAAGTTTCTTCTTGAATCGCTTCTTTAGTTCTATGTTCTTTTGCTGCACCTTCACCAGTTTCTTTTTTATATCCAGCATGAGGACCAGTAAACCATCCCATAAACGCATACTTTCCAACTATATCCATTCCTAACAACCAATCATCTTCACCACTTGGTTTAACCATAAGTCTTAGACCTCCAAAACCATTCAAAAATTTAGCAGAAGAGTTTCCTTTTTGCTTTTCTTTTTCAGTCTTTCCATCATCGCTTTTTGATCCTTGCACATCAGAAGCTCCATTTTGATAATATCCAACTCCTAAAACAACACCAACTCCAAAATACTCATTGATATCATAAACATATCCAAATTCTCCTCTTGCAGCAAAGCTCCAAGTATCACCCATACCTAGGCTCTCCTTGTCATCATCAGCTTTAGGTGTAGTCGTAGTCTCTTCAGTACTTGCTTTTTTTTCTGGCTTTCCAAATACTTCACTTCCATCAATTAAGAGATTAACTCCTCCAGCAACACTTAGGTCCATTCTGTCAGCGTTAGAAGCAAAACCAGATAGACACAATGCAGATGTCATTGTTCCAAATGCAATCTTTTTTATATATTTCATAACAAATTAATTTAAGGTTAATAAAATTTATTTTTTTAGTTATTTAAAAAATTTAAACCAAACTAGTGTCGGTAAATAAACACGGGTACAAATTAACTACATTTTTTTCATAAAAGCAAATATAATACAATAAATATTATTTGCTGCAATAATTAACTATACACTAAAAGCATGTAATTATGAATATCAAAAACATTTTCTCTATATATACTCGACATATATCAAGATGTATCTAAAACCGGTTATTTTCATACAGAAAAGACCGATTATCAGATATTCTTCAAATGGAAGTAGTATATTAAGAAAGCTAATTAACATTCATTTCTAAGTATGAGCTAATATATCCTTTTATAAGCTCATTTTATAAAAAATTGTTTATAAAAACTAATTATTTATAAACAAATCTGCATCGACAATCTAGCAATGATAGGTTAAAAATATAACTAAATTTACTTTATATTGATATTTATAAGAAAAAGGAATTATATATTATTTCAAAAATTAGAAAATAAAATATATAAAAATTTTTAAACTATATAAATATTAATAAGCTATTTCTAAATGTTTTTGATAAGTGTCTAATATAAAGTTTTAGCAACCACAAGATCCGCTACAACAACCATCTTTAGATGCTTCCATAATATATTGGTCTTCTAAATATTGCGACATATATTCAGCAGTACCTTTGGGAGTAGCTTTCATAGCTCTTTTACCTTTAGTCCAATTGGCAGGACAAACTTCTCCATAATTATTAACATGATGCCACATATCAATAACTCTAAGCATCTCTCCGATATTTCTGCCAATAGGTAAATCATTGACTGTTTGATGTCTAACAATACCTTTTTTGTCTATTAAAAAAGTGCCTCTATAAGCAAAAGGTAATCCTCTAAATTCTAAAGCATCATTTTCATTATATATCCAATCGCCGCCTAAGACTTCATAATTTGCAGAAATTGTTTTAGTTATATCAGCAACTAAAGGATAAGTTACTCCTTGAATTCCACCTTTTTCTATAGGAGTATTAAGCCAAGCATGATGAGAATTTTCAGTGTCTGTAGAACAACCAACTACTTGCACACCTCGGTCTTCAAATTCTTGTAAATATTCTTGAAAAGCTATTAATTCTGTAGGACAAACAAAGGTAAAATCTTTTGGATAGAAGAATAATAAAACCTCTTTTTCTCCAATATAATTCTTTAAGGAAAATTTTTCTATAATTTCATTTCCATTAATAACGGCTGGAGCTTCAAAATCTGGAGCTTTTGTTCCTACAAATGACATAATATATAACTTTGAGTTTTTAAATAATTAAGAGCGGTCTGGACGGGACTCGAACCCGCGACCTCCTGCGTGACAGGCAGGCATTCTAACCAAACTGAACTACCAGACCAATTTTTGAATATCAAAAATGTAAATAACAATGTGAAGATAATTAATATGATGGTAATTATCAAGTCTTACTTTAAAGAATTTGGTATAACTTATTTTATTTTTTAAAATAATAAATAAAAATTGATAACTTTAAAATATTCTTAAAATGATATAAACCTACTTAATAATTGATATTCCATAAAATATTATCTGACATTTGAGTGTTTTTCTAAAGATTTTAATAGTATGTTAAAATCTTTAGGATATGGAGCTTCGATAGTGATATTTTTGTTATCTATATTATTGAAAGTGATATTTTTTGAATGTAAAGCTATTCTCTTTATTATTGGAAGTTCTTCAGTTTCTTTTTTAGGTTTATAATTTCTCTTTAATTGGGATAAATATATATCTTCACCTTTATATTTATAGTCACCAATTAAACTAGCTTTTCTACAAGCAGCATGTATTCTAATTTGATGAGTCCTCCCTGTAATTGGCTTGCAACTTAATAATGTAAAACCTTCAAATATTTTTTTTGTGTAAAATAATGTTTTTGCCTTTTTACCTTTTCTAATATTTATATAAGCTTTATTGCCATTGTAATATATTGCTCCTCTAACGGTTTCTTCATTAAATTGATGTTGTCCTTTAACAACCGCATGATATTCTTTATTAATTTCTCTTCTATAAAATTGATTTGATAAATGTGTTTGGGCTTCTTTATTTTTTGCAAATAATATTACTCCTGATGTCTCTTTATCTAATCTGTGACATACTTTTATTTCAGGATATTTGTTTCTTAATAGTTTTAATATATTTATTCCTTTATCAATACGATCTGGTATTGTAGATATCATTGGCGGTTTATTAAGTGCTAAATAGTTTTGATCTTCAAATAATATTAATTTTTCAAGATTTATTTTTTTCATATTTTAAATAAAAGTAAAATGCAAACACAAATATATAAAAAAATTATAATTTATAATAAAAAAATATAATTTTTGATTTATATACTTCTATTTGAAAGAGGTTTTAATAATCCAGCTTCTTTATTAAAATCACTTGTTTTAGATCTTTATATATATGTATTATAATAAGTGATTATTTAATATTATCATTGATATTTAGTTGCCACTCTTTAATTATTTTAGTAATAAGTTCAAGATAAACAGGATCATCAACAATAGTTTTTATATTTTGAAATATAGGCATTAAAAGCATTTTAAGTTCATTTGGAATCATTAAATATTCTAGAGATTCATGACAAGCTTCAATTTTAAATATTTCCTTAAATAATAGTTTTTGCGGGATATTTCCAATTTGCGATTTTAAAGTACAAAGACAATCATGTTGAATATTCTTATCTAACAAAATATCAATTTTAGGATTTTTTAAAATATTAAGCATGCATTTTAACTCATCATATTCAGAATTATTTTGTTGATTTTTATTAGAATAAAGCATCATTTCCATAAAAGGACTTCTTATATTACTTAAAAAATTCTGAAAAGCTATTTTATTTTTTTCAGGTAAATAAGAACACATATTAAAAATTTTAAAAGATCCAGATATTTCTTTATTATTTATATTAAGTAAATTTTCGTTCAAAGTGTTTATAAACTTACTTCCTTGAGCTAAATCTGAAAATCCTGTTGGTTCTAATTCTGTTCCCAATAATTTTTTAACATTAATAATTATTTGCTTATCAATTAATTCAGATCCTGAAATTGGGCAATTTTGTAAAATAGCCAATACATTTAAACCCTCTTTTGCTAATGGTATCAATGCTTTTAAACCAAAAAAACCTTGACTAAAGCATCTTGCAATTAAGTTTTTATTTTTTAAATTATTTTTAAAATATTTTTTAAGACTTTTATATAAACAATCACTTTGATCAAATAAACTATTAAAAACACTTATTTCACCTTCTCTGAAAGGTCCTAAATTCAACTCAGAAATGTCTTGACAAAAACTAAGTATATATTTATCTCCTTTTGCCAATCTATATGATGGATTATTTATTCCATGTAATGATAAATAATAAAAAGGCTTTGATTCATTGAAGTTATTGCCTTTTTTTTCTTTTATAATTAATTCTTTCAATGTATAAGGATTTACTACTTTTTCATCTTTTTCTTCATTATTAATTATTATTTCATTCGATTTATTTTCTTTTTGTTCACTATTAATTACTACCTCATTCGATTGATTTTCGTTAGTTTCATTTTCATCAAATAAATTTAGAGCGTTATTTAAAATATCATTTAATGATTCATTATTTTGCATATTTTTGGATTTATTAGTGTTGGAGCAACTAATAAAATAGAAGTTTGTTAATAATATAAATATCAAGTTTTTTTTAAATATTCTGTTTACAATACATTTTACTTGTTCAGAATTGTTTCTATTATTAAATAGTTCTTGGATCATTTTATGTTTTTTATATACTATAAAATTGAATTAGAAATTAAAATATTTTCTACAATAATCTTGAAATTATAATTTTTATGAAAAGAAATTATGAAAAATTTTTTTATTAATATAATTTTTTAATTATTGAAAACGCTTTAATTGCTAATAATACTATTTTGGTATGATTTTTTTCAACATATTTAAATTATTATTTAGAATAACAATGATTAATAAGTAAATGATAAATCTACCTTATTATTATTTAATTATAACTTGAGAAAGCTTATCAAAATTTAAATATTTTTTTGCTAATTTATTTAATTTTTTGGAATCAATAGTATTAATAACATTATATAACTTTGTATAATAAGAATTATCTAACCCAAATTTATGAGTATTAATAAAACTATCCATTTTAGAGAAGCTACCATCTATTGATAATAACAATTTTCCTTTCATATATTGCTTAACACTATCCAATTCCTCTTTACCGATCATGTCATCTCTTAATTTTTGAATTTCATTTTGTGTTTCATTAATAACCTTATTTGAATAACCTTTAGATACTTCTGATGCTATATAAAACAAACTATTTTCTTTCATAGGTATAATTCTAGAATAAATACCATAAGTATATCCGCTTTTCTCCCTAATATTAGACATTAATCGAGAACCAAAATATCCTCCTAAAATTTCATTTAATATCACTAAATCGAGATAATCATTATCAGTTTTAAGTGGAAAAGGCATGCCCATAATAACTGTATCCTGAATGCAGTCTTTACGTTTAATTTCTTTTATAGAAGGTTTATATTTTTGAAATTCTCTTTCTTTTTTGGAATATTCATAATTTAAAGACTTGAAATTATTTTTAATATTTTCTGTTTGATCTTTCGTAAAATTGCCACAAATAAACATTTCGCAATGAGCAAATAATTTATTTAAATAATAATCTTTAACTTTTTCTATTTCAAGATTGTCAATAATTTTAGCATTTAGATTATTTCCATAAGGATGATTTTTTCCAAAGACCAATTCTTGCAAAGTTTTAATAGCTAAATTTGAATTATTACTGTTTTCTAATAAAATATTATCTTTTACTATTTGTTTTTGAATTTCAAAATAGGGTAGAGGGAAAATAGAATTATCGATTATATCTTTTAAAATTTTAAGTATTGAATCAAAATGTTTATTTATTGTTAATATAGAAATTTCGCAAATATCCCTTTTTATATTTATATCAAAATTGCATCCATAATAATCTAAGGATTCTTCTAAAGTGATGCTGTTCATAATTTTAGTTCCTCCTTTCAACATCTTTGCAGCAAAGGTAGCAATTCCATTTTGAGGTTCAAACCAAATTCCTGAATTGAAGGTTAAAGTAAATTTAATGACTGGATATTGAGTATCTTTAAGAAAAAATAAAGGTATATTAGAGCTTATATCCTCTTTGTCTGGATTAGGAAAACTATTAAATTCAATCTTTTCATTAATTGGAGCTATTTTTCTATTTAACATTTTTATTAATTTATTAGATACTACTTAAATCTTAGGTGCTAATATAGGTATTAAAAGAGTTTAATCTATCAATAAGAAAATTATATTATACCGCTTCCAATTGAAGAATATCTGATAATCGGTCACTGCTCTTTGAAATCAAAAGGTTTCAGATACACTTCATCTACGATTAGTATATAGATAATTAATTATTATTTGTTCTGCGTTGATAACCTGCCGCTATTATAATTATAGCGATTAGCAATGTTAAAGTACTAAATATGATCATCCAATTATTATATTTTATTTGCATTTTTTCATCTAATTCACAACTTGTGCTTTTATTATATTTATAACAATTCTGTAAACTTGTATAGTATTTATCTGTCTCCGATCCATAAATATCATAATCATATTGTTGCATACAATATATGCTATACATATCAAGGCTAGTTAGTAATAGTAATGTTATTAAAAAACCATATTTTAAATACTTGTTTTTAATTCTACAACATCTGCAATTTTGATATCTTTCATTTGTCATTACATCATATAGTTCTATTTCTTCCTCATTTACTTCTTCATTATTTACTTTTTCATCCTCATAATCTTTAGTATGATTTGTTTTTATTAAAGTTATATTTTCATTAGAATTTACAATATGAGTTTTAATAAGTTCTTGCTTCGCTTCTATAATATTTTCATTTTTTTTTTTATTCTTTTTTAATTTCATAGATGATGGCAAAGAAATGCAACTCAGATATAACAGATTAAAAAGTACAATTCTAATAAATTGAAATACTAAATTTATTTTATAATCAAACATATTTATTTTTTAATTAACAAGACAATTAAACTAGAGCTCAATATATTTCCAAATCTATATTTTATAAAATAAATATCAAATGTTTTAATGTTTATTTAAAATTAATAAGATATTATAATATAGATAATTTTAAATTGTGCTAAATATGAATTTATTCAAAAAAAAACATTTTAAATAATATACTTTGCTTTTAATAATACTTTAATATAAAATAATTAATAAAATTAATATGTAACACAAATCCAAATCTTCATTTTAACGATATGTACAGTATTGTAATTAAATAATCAAAACTGATTAAATAAATCTTGTTTTTTTTAAATATTAATGAGCCTTATTAAATAAATTCATCTTCAATAATTAAAATTTAAACAATGGTAAAACTTCCACACTATTTAATTTTTATAATATTTGTTAATTGTAATAATGGATATAATAAAAGATGTATGATGCAATCTCGTCATGAAGAAAAATATAATGAAGATGAAGAAATAGAAGAAGTAAAAATATTAATGAATAAAAAAAATGATTTTAATTCTAATAATGGCTCACTAAATAACCAAATCAATAATTTAAACTCAAAAATTGAGAGAGATAGATATGAAGAAAAACAAAGGAATGAAAGAATAAATCAATTACAAAAAGAACTAAATGAATTGAATAATGTACTATGTAGTTATAAAACAAACAAAAGCAGACATCAATCAAGCTTAAAAAATATCTCTTATAAACTTAAAAATAATAAAAAAAGTATAGCAAGAAGAGATAAAGATATTAAAAATAATGAAAAAGAAATTTCTAAAATCAGAGATGAAAAAAATATTGATCAAATAAATCTAAAACAAAAACGCCATGTAATATATTGTTCTAATAGTTATATCTCAAGAGAAAGAGACATAGAAAAAGAAACAAGGGAAAAACTTGAAGAACAAAATAAGTCTAGATATAATTTAGTATCTGATAAAAAGAATAAAAACTCTGAATTAAGAAGATTAGAAAGCGAAAAACAGAGATTATTAAATTCTATAAATATTTACAATGGAGATGATGAATCCTTAAAAAGAGAGATTTCTAGATGTCAAAACTCTATTGAGTCTAATCAAAAATCAAAAAATTATTATAATGATGAGTATAATGATTTATTAAATAAAAAAATACAATTACAATTAAATGCGAATAAAAAGAAGAATGAAATTGCTACAAAAGCTCAAAGAGAATGTACAAGCAAGATAAATAATAATAAAAATAAAGATGAAAATTATAATATTCGATATATATATCATCGTTCGTATACATGGTTTGGACCTGTTACTTGGAATCATAAAAGTTGGACAGAAAAAAGAGAAACTTTAAAATATAGAATTATCACCAGCTGTTCTAGTAAAATGAAAAATGGTTCTTTAGAATTCAATTATGATTCTGATCCTAATGGAAAAGGCGATTGGTCTAGATATTCTAAAGAAATTTTTAATATTCAAAATGAAGCTATAAAAAAAGTGCAACAAGTGGGTCAAGAAATAAATAATATTGAAAGAAGAATTAATAAATTGAATTCACAAATAAATTGTTCTCGAGATAGAAACAATAACTATAGAAAAAAACAAGAAACATTAAGAAAAATAATCCAAATCAATAATCAAATAAAACCACTAACATCAAAACTTTCAAACAACCAATCACAAATAAATGATAAAAACAAAGATATTGAATGTAATAATTCAAAAATAGAAACACAGCTATCAAATATAGAAAATGAAGAAAGACGATTAGATGAAATACAAAGAAAAAAAGAAAGACTAGAAAATAAAATAAATCAAGAAATTGAGTCATTTCAAAACAGAAATAATAATTTAAGAAATGAAAGATCAGAATTCATAAATGAAAAATATGATATGATAAGAGAACAAAGCAATTTTAAAAGTTTACTTAATCAAGAAAATCAAAATATCAAAAACCAAAATGGAAGAATAAAATCAAAATCAAAAGATAAAAAACAGGAAACAAAAACATTAAAAAACCTAATAAAAGATATACTGAAATCCAAAAATGAAGTAATCTCTTGTAAACATGAAATTCTAGCAAATAAAAGAAGAATGTCAGATATAAAATTTGAAGTTCAAGTAGCCAAAATAAATGATAAAATAAGTGACGAAAAAATTCAATATAATATGCTTACAGAAGCAATAGAAGATAAGAATTTTAAAGAAGAATTTAATTACTCAGAATTTTATAAAAACAGAAAAAATCAATTAAGCTTTTGGAATGAAAGAAAAATTAAAAATCAAAAACACAAAATAATAAAAGATGAGAATATATCATTTAAACTAAAGCTAAATAGAACAGAAAAATCTCTAGGATTAAAAAATCATATAAGTTTAATATGTAAAAATCAATCTTTAAAAAATCATTATTTAGATCAATCAATAAATAAAAATACAATTGTAGGAGAAACAATAAATTTTGAAAATATCTTTAATAATTCCTTGCTTTTTGAAAATCAGGCAGAAGGTAAATACGGTAATACAGTAGCAATATCAGAAAATTTTAATACAAAGAAAAAACAATTTACTGATTCAAAAGCAGAAGAAAATCGAAAAGCATAGCTCAATAAAAATAAATCTCAAACATAATATGAATAGATATATAATAAAGAAAAAGAAGAGAAATCTATATACAAAAGTAATAGCTCATATACTATTATATTCATTTATCTTAACAAATTGTGCAGGTCCTAGACAAGGGGCTCATAATATGAAAAGATTTAATTTTATTAGAAATAATAGAAAAAAAACTGCAGAAACATTCTTACAAAGTAAGTCTATTTATACATTATCAAACGAAACATTAGCAAGTTGTTTATATAAAAATGACATTGAATTATTTGAGTCATTGCTAGAAAAATGGCCATATCCAGATGAATATAGAGACATAAATAATAATACCCTTTTACAAATAGCATCATTAATGGGAAAACCAAGAGCGGTAACTCTTTTGCTGAAAGCTGGAGCAAATGTAAAAGATAACAAAAATAAAAAAGGATTTACAGCACTATGTTATGCAACAGAAAATAAAAAACATGAAGTAATAAGAAGATTTAGAGGAAATAAAAAAGCATTTAATGCATTAAATAAAAAAGGACTTGATCCATTAAGTATAGCATATTTTAATGATGATTATGATACATTATGTTTATTGTTAGAGATGGGAGCTGATCCTAATAATTGGAGAAATAAAGTAAATAAAACACTTTTAAAAGATGCATGCGAAAATCATAGACAAAAGTATGTCACTAAACTCTTAGCATATAAAGCTAAAGCAAATATTAAAGAAAAAGCCAAAAAAGGAATTTCAGCATTGCAACATGTTGTTAAGGAAGGAGATATGCAAATTCTTAAAGAAATTAATTATTATGAAAATGAATCTATTTTTAATGAAAAAGATAAACAGAATAGACACCTTATGAAGATAGCATATGATAATGAACAATATGATATTTTAAAATATTTATTAAATAAAAAATCTAGATATTCAAATGATAATATCTTCGATAAAATAAGAAATTATAATAGATATGACAATCATCCAGATTGTTGGAAAGATAATAGTGGATCATCATTATTACAATATGCATGTAAAGATGAAAAGGAAGATTATATTAAACTATTAGTAAGTTATAATGCAAATGTAAATATTAAAAACCCAAAATTAAATCCATTATTTATAACATACGAAAAAGAATTATTAGATATATTTGAGCTATTATTAAAATTTAATGCAGACCCAGATTTATGGAAAAATCATTTTAATTCAACATTATTGCATAAAACATGTACTTTTAACCACTTTGAATTTTTCAAACTCTTAACACAATATGATGCCAATCCCAATTTTAAAAATTATCTATCAGTAACCCCATTACACACTTCTATTCAATATGGACATCTTAATTTAATAGAACATTTTCATAAAAATGTTGAAAAAGCCGACTTCACAGTATTAGATGGAGAAAAAAGAAATCCACTCATGATAGCATACGACAATAATAAATATGACATCTTTGAATATTTATTAAGAAACAGAATAGATGGTAATAAGCCCCATGATTGGAAAGATTCAAAAAATAATAATATCCTACAATATGTTTGTTCAAATGATAATAGAGAATATTTAGACCTACTAATAAAATATGGAGCAAATTTAAATCATGAAGAAAATAAAAACTTATTAAATATTGCTTATACACAAGATAACTTCAATTTATTCCAATATTTATTAAAAAATCAATTAAATCCAGATTTATATCGAGGTAAACAAAATATAACAATATTTCAAAATGCTTGCTTCAATAATAAAGAAGAATATGTCCGTGAATTAATCAAATATAATCTAAATGCAAATATTAAAGAAAATCAATATGGACTAACGCCAATACAAATAATAACTAAGTTAGGACATGAAAATTTATTACAAAGCATAATAAATAATCCCAAAGTAGATACAACATTAAAAGATAATTTTTTCAGAAATTTATTAAAGATAGCATATGATAATAATCAATATGATTCCTTTAAATATATATTAGAAAATAATACTCCAGGAAATTTAGCAGATGATTGGAAAGATTTTTCAGGAGCTACATTATTATCATATGTTAGTGAACAAAATAAAATAGAATATACAAATTTATTACTTCAAAATGGAGCAAATCCCAATTATAGAAACCTGGCAAATCCGCTAATGATAGCTTATGTAAATGATAATAAAGAGATTTTTGACTTATTACTTAACTATAATGCAAACCCAGATTTAGGTAAAACAAAAGATGATTTAACACTCTTATATCATGCATGTATAAACAACCAAAATGATTATGCAAAAAAGTTATTACTTAAAAATGCAAATATAAATATTGAAAAAAATGGCTTAACACCATTACATCAAGTAGTTGCTAATGGAAATATTGATCTTCTGGAATTTATATTAAAAAATATTCACAGTGCAGATTTTATGAAATTAGATAATCAAAATCGTAATTTATTAAAAATAGCATACGATTATGATCAAATAGAAATGTTTGAATTTATATTAAAAAATAATATAAGATTTAATAGAGCAGATTCATGGATCGACAGAAATAGAACTACATTATTATCATATGCTTGCAAAACAAATAAACATAAATATGTAAAATTACTTTTAAAATATGGCGCAAATCCCAATATAGATAATCTTAATACAAACCCATTATGTATAGCTTTCAGTAATGATAATTTTGATATTTTTAATACCTTATTAGCAAATGGAGCAAAACCAGATTTAATTAAAATAAGAGAAGGTCAAACGCTATTAAATCTAATTTGTAACTTAAAAAAAGCAGATCATAATGAAAAACAAAATAAAAATTATAATAACTTAAGTAATAATAAAAACCCAGATTTTAATCCTTTTCCAAAAAATAAGTATGCAATATCATTAATTAATTATGATGCAAATCCAAATATAAAATCCGAAGAAAAAATTTCACAGAACGCATTACATAAAATTGTCACCAACGGCAATTTGGAACTTTTAGAATATGTATATAAAAAATCAAAATCTACTGATTTTTATGATTTAGATAGTAAAGGAAGAAATTTACTCAAAATAGCATATGATAATAGACAATTAAAAACTTTTAAATATTTAGTCCAAAATAAATTATATAAAAATAAAATAGACACATGGGAAGATTTTCAAGGATCAACCTTATTGCATTATGCATGTAAAGATGCAGAAACAGAATATATCAAAATATTATTAGAAGAAGGATCCAATCCTAACAAAAAAAATAATCAGAAAAAAAGATATTCATCAGTAGATTGTGCTATAGATAGCAAAAAACCAGAATTTATTTTATACTTAATGAAACAATATAGTAAATATGAAATAAGAAATTTAAATGGAATCTATAATATATCAAGGTTATATGATAGAAGTAACTATACTAAAATAAAACAAATACTATCTTATGATTCTATAGATGTCAATAAATTATATTATAAAAATGGAAATACTTTCCTTCAGCAAGCCCTTAAAGATAAGGATGAAAAAGCCATAAAGATTTTTTTAAATTATGGATCAGACCCTTTTCTGAGAAATAAAGAAGGATTAACAGCTTTTCATTTTGCAATGTCTTTAGATGATCCTAAGATTATCAGAAATTTAGAAAAAAAATGTAAACCAAAAAAAAACAATACATATGCTTCATTAATTAATAAAAATGATAATAACCCTATCAGTATTTTAGATTTAGCAATGAAGGCTAATTCCATCAATAACTTAGAATATTTGATCGACAAATTAAATTTGAATCCAGATGATTATATAAATGAAGATCAACAAACTCTATTATTACAAGCGGCAGATAAAAATAAAACAGAATTATTTAAAATGCTCTTAAATAAAGGATCAGATTCTTTAAAAAGAGATAAATATGGTAATAATATTTTTCATTATATAGCAAAAAATGGCAATACAGAATTTATAGATATTATAGAGTCCGAAGCTAATCAAACTACTAATATATTTGATTTTATAACAGCATTTGGTAATAAAGAAACGATAAATATAAATTCAAGAATCAAAAGAAAAAATAAACAACTAAATCAATTATTATATCAAATAAAATATTTTGAAGGAAGTAGAAATAAAAATAATAAGACACCAATAGAAATATCATATAAAAATAAAAACTATAAAATCTTTAAAATATTATTATCAAAATTAAAATATCCTAATGAATGTCTAAATACAAAAGATGAAGAAAATAAACGTAATAATCTATTACAATTAGCAATAAAAGATAAAGAAAGCAAAATATTAAAAATTCTTTTAGAAAATAAAAAAATAGATCCAAACATCATCGATAATACTAAAAAAAAGGAAACAGCCCTACATTATACAGTTAAGAATAGGGATTTAAGAACTTTAAAAGTAATTTTGAGAAATCCTCATATCAAATATGATCTAAAAAATGATTTCGGTCTAACACCCTTAGATATTTCCTTAGTTTTAGATTATCTGGAAATATCAAAAATGTTATTGCCAAAAACTAACATCAATAAAATATCAAATCAAACGAAAGAAGATATTTTTAGAAACTCTTATCGCAAACAAAATTTTAAACTTCTTAAATTTTTAATAGAAAGTAATTACTTACCATCTAATTGGCAAAAAAGTTTTGGAGAAAAATTATTTAAAATATCATATAAAAAGAAAGAAATAAAAGGAATAAAATTTTTAATCGATCATGGAGTAGATCCCGATTCTTGGACAGATAAAAAAGGAAGAACACTTTTAAAAATTGCTTATGATGAAGAAGATCGAAATCAAATTAGGTTTTTGTTAGAAGCAGGTGCTGATGCTAATAAGACAAAAGATAATGATGGTAATACAATAATTCATCAGATATGTAAAAAAAATCAAAATGATTTTATAGAATTATTTAATAAATATTCAAAAAATCAAATATTTAATAAGAAAAACAATAATAATAAGACACCTATTAATATATTATTTGAAAAAAATAAATTAGAAACAATATCTAAAATAAATAAAAAAGAAAGAATAAAAAAAGAACAAAGTTGGTTTGAATATGGAAAAACTTTCTTTTATACAGAAAATGAAATAGAGAAACAAAATCAAGAAAATATACAGATCTTGCTAGATCAAATTAATCCAGAAAAAGATGAAAATGAAGGCATATTCGACTTTTTTAAAACTAAAGAAAAGATAGAAAATGAAAAAATTGAAAAACTCAATCAACTTCAAGAATATGCATCTAGAAATGATATAATTAACCTATTACCAACAGAAGCTCTACAAAATCATAATGATCAATATATTAAAAATGTCATTAAACTTATACTGCAAAATGCCTTAAATAGCGATGAAATAGATCTTCCAAATCATTTAATTAAAGATTTAAAGAAACAATTACAAAATGAAGAACTAAGAGATGATATATTAAAAATATTTAGAATTTATTATAAAGATAAATTAATAGACTTTGAATTTATTCAAGTTTTAGAAAAAATTGCGTTAACAACTTCAAATCAATCCGAAAAAGATAATCTTACAATCATAATTTCAAACCAATTAAAAAATGCTAAAGATGAAAAAGAAGATTATTATACTAAAGACTCTTTTAAAATAGTAGAAAATTTAATTTTTAATCATGATAATATAGAAAATTTCTATAATGCCCTAAAAATTATTTCTGAAATAATTACAAATGATTCTTATGACTATAAACTATCTCAAAATTTCATTAATGATTTTATAGATATACTATTTAGAAAAAAATATTTTAATGATAAGGACAACTTAAAAAGAAATTTAAAAGAAAAATTAAAAATTTTAAATACAGAAAAAGAAAAATTTGAAATCATAAATTCATTACTAAAACTCAAAAAAATATATCCCCAAATAATAAAAGATGAAAACCCAAAAGAATGGATGACAGAATCATTAATATTCGAAATCTCAAAAAATGAAATTTTAAATGATCTTACTCCTTATGTTTCAACTTATCATAAACATATTAAAGAATTAAAAAAACTTTATCCTAAAGAACTATTACATAAAATATTACTAATACTTAATAATAAAAAAACCAACCAAAACAGATCATTATTAGAAATAGCAAAAATTATTTCATATCTAAATCCAAAAACATTTGAAGGCTTATCAATATTATTTAATTCTCAAGAAACTCCCTTTGAGGATTTATTAAAGAAATTAAAATCTAACTGTATTATAAATTTATTGAAACAAGAACAAAAATATAATGCAGCACAATTAAACTCTTTAGAAAATTTATTAAATCAATTAGATTGGGATTTGCTACTTCTCAAAGAATTTTTAAAGAAAACAAAGAAAAATAACTTTCATCAAATCATTGAGTTCTTAAACTTTCTAATTGTAAATAAAGTCAAAAAGCTTACAACTCAAGATTTGATTTTCAAAAATAAATTTAATACAAACAAGATTGATAATAATGAAAAACATGAAAACAATAATGAAGATATAATACAAGAAAATGACTACATAAAAAAATGGTTTAATGAAATAGAAACCTATTTTATTGCTGATTATATAGATAAATTAAAATTAAAAGAACCTAAAGAATGGAAAGCAAAAGTGATATCTATATATAAAAAAGGATGTTCTTTTGAAAAGATTAAACAACTATTAAATAAAATAGAAAATGAAAATTATGTTGAAAATATAGATGAATTATTTGAAAAAGTAATCAATAAAATATATGAATATGGATTACCACAAAAACCTACTGAAGAAATAATAAATATCTTATTAGAAGAACCAATTTATAGATGGAAAAGATTGATACATAAAAATATAATCAAAAGAACATTTATTGAAAGCAAAAAAAGAACTTTAAGCGAATTAACACATTTAATATTAAAAGAAACAGAAGGAGTTAAATATGTAGAAAATGAAAAAGAACTAGAAAATGAATATGATCAAGTAATAGATGCCTACAATTCAAAATCTGAAATAATAAGAAATTATAAAAATATATCTGAATGGACAAAAGATGATATAACAAAATGGGCAATTAAAGCAAGAGGAAAATTAGAAGAAACATTAGATTTTATTGTTGATGAAAAAAGGGATGAAACAGATGAAAGAAAAAAATTTCAAAAATTAGCCAAATCAGTATTAGGAGACAAAGAAAAGAAAAAAATTAAAATAATAAAGCCATCACAAAAAGAAATGATAGCAGTGATAAAAAGAGCAGTAGAATTATTTACAAAAGATATAGATAAAGAAAAAGGAATCGGCTATTCACCAAGAGAAATACAAATATTGTCAGTATTGACATTATTAAATCCAGCAAAATGCAAAGGACGTTTAGCACAAATAAATACAGGAGAAGGTAAGTCATTAATAGTTGCAATGTTAGCAGCGATAAAAGTATTACAAGGTAATAAAGTAGATGTAATAACAACATCATCAGAGCTATCAGGGCCCGAAGTTGAAGAAATGATGCCATTTTTTAGATTCTTAAATATAAGTGTATCAGAAAATAGTAAAGCAGAGAGTAACCAAGAGGATGATAAAAAAAATATATATTCAAAAGATATAGTATATGGATCAACAAGTACATTCCAAGGAGATATATTGCATGATGAATATCAATGTAAAGGAATAAGAAACAAAAGACCCTTTTCAGTTGCAATAATTGATGAAGTAGATAGTATGTTTATCGATGGAAAATCAAGCAGAGTCCAACTTACTAGTCCAAAACCTGCAATGAATTATCTTGCAATAGTTTTAGGATATATATGGAACAATAACTTATTCCTTTGGTCAAAAATAATTAAAGATAAAAAAACAGGTAAATTTTATTTTAAACCAAATAGAAAAAATGATGATGATAATATCATCGATAAAGATTGCATAGAAATACCAAAACAAAATAGATGGGATTATGTCAAAAGTTTAACTAAAATCACAGGCCTTACTTTGTTGAGAGATTTGACAGATGAAGAAAAAGAAGAATATAAAGAATTTATAGAATTAGAAAAAAAGCATAAAGAAAATAAAGATAAACTCGATAAAGAGTTTAAAAACAAAAAAAATAAATCAAAGCAAGATTTAAAAGATGAAAATGCACTCAAAAAAGAGTTTATGGAAAAGTGTCAAGAAGAAGAAGCTAAAACAAGATGGAGAAAAAACAACAGACCTGCATTTTTAAATATCCCAATTCATTTAAAACAATTTGCAAGAAGTCAATTAGAAAGCTGGGCTGACAATGCTTTAAAAGCAAAATTTTGTTTTCTCAAAGGTAAAGACTATGATGTTATCAAAGGTAAAGTCGTTCCAATTGATTATAATAATACTGGTAAATTTAATGATAATATGGTATGGAGTGAAGGCCTCACTCAGTTTATCGAAATTAAAGAAAACCTAAAGATCTCAGCAGAAAGTTTATCACCCAGCTTTATTTCAAATCTAGAATTATTTAAAAGATATAAATTTATATGTGGATGTACAGGAACCATAGGCACAGAAGCAGATAAAAATATATTAAAAGAAAATTACAATGTTGATACAGTAACAATTCCTTCATTTAAAGAAATTAAAATAGCAGGAAAAGAAAATTCAAAATATATATGCAAGGAACTGCCAGCAATCGTAAAATCAAAAAGAGAAGATTGGGAAGAAGCAATTATAAATTCTACCATAGACAAACTAAAAAATAATAGAGCTGCTTTAATAATATGCGAATCAGTTAGAGAAGCAGAAGCAATAGCAAATCTTTTAAGAAAGAAAGGAATAACAAAAGTATTCGAATATACAGGAAAAGGAAACTTTACCAAAAAAGAAATTGAAGAAGGAGAAGTTATAGTAGCAACAAATATTTCTGGAAGAGGGACAGATTTCAAAACAAATGATATTATAGAAGCAAACGGAGGAATGCATGTTTGTGTTACATTTCTTCCACATAATTTAAGAGTTGAGTTGCAAAATATCGGAAGAACAGCAAGAAAAGGACAAAAAGGTACCGGTCAATTAATAATATTTGATGAAAATGGAAGAACCATTGAAGAAATAAAAGAAGAAAGAGATAAAAAATCAGAAGAAAATACAAAGAAAGCTAAAAAGATATTTGATGAAATGGCTATGAGAGATAAGCTATTTAAAAAAGCTTGCGATCTTAGAAATTATATATTCAAAAATAATATAAAATGCCAAGAAGCTAAAGCATTAGAAGAAAGATGGGCAATGTGGCTGAACCAGAATGTAGATTCAATAAAAGATGAAGATATAGATGAAAAAGAAATAGGCCAAAAATATGATATTTTTAAAGAAGAAATTATAAACTCATTAAAAAAGGAATATAAAATCTTACAAGAATGGTTTAATAATACTCAAGAATATTATGGAAGAATAGTTCAAAATCCACACTTTTTTGTTATTAAAGGCAATGAACTATTTTTCGCAAACAGTGGAAATTCATTGTCAAGAGCGATCAGATATTTTAAACAAGCAATAGCGATAGATAAACCATTTAGCTTACATGCTCATTATAATATGGCATTTACTTATTTAAAAAGAGATGGCGAAGATAAAACTGATGGCGGAAGAAGATGTGCACGAGGACACTTAAAAGAAGCAAAAAAACTTTTAAATGATAATTATTATAAATCTGTTAATGCATTAAATGGTTTTATAGGAGCCAAAGATGAAAAACTATTGATTGCAAAACAAGTTCAACATCAAATGGATATTTTGGGTCAATATGAAAACTCTATTGACCAAGCAATTTCTCAATTAGATAGAATAATTGATAATGAAAATCATGCAACAATAAGCAGGCAATATTTTGATGATATATTTAAAGACTCAGAAGAAAATTATGATGATGAGCTCAGAATGTTCAATAGCAATGGATTAGAATGTTTTTTTACAGTAACTGAGAAAAAGCCTACACCATGGAATGCAATATTAACATTAATTTGCAGTGCAGTAATTCAAATAGCAGCAGGTGTTATTATTTTGGCATGTTCCGGAAATGTTAGATTAGCTAAAACTTTTATCAGAGAAGGTATAAATGATATATTTGCAGCAATTAATGCATATAGAACAGGAGAATTTGATTGGAAAAGTTGGGCAACTCAAAAAGCCACAGCTTATACTGTAACTATACTTACAATGGGGCTCGCACAAGCAAAAAAGTCCCTTAAAATATTAGAAAAAGTTAAGAAATTTTTGCCAGATAAAGATACATCTAGTGTTATGTCTATTGTAGGAGATAGTATTTTATCAGGAGTTAAAGGAGGATTAGATATCGTTGCTCAAGAAACATATCTTAAAGATAAATGCTTAGAGTTAGAAGGTTATTATTATGATAAAATAAAAAATCAATTAATTAATGCATTGAAGAAAAATCCTTTAGTCAATGAAGCATTTACAAAAGATAAACAAAATAATAATAACTATTGGCAAGAAACTATAATTAATGAAGGTAAAAAATCTCTTGATAGTGAAGAAATATCTTATATATTACAATATCTCGCTGGAGTTGGAAAAGGTGTTCTTTCAAATATTAAAAATAATTATATCAGCTCTTTTGAATCAAAAACTTTGAATGGTCTTAACTCATTAGCTGATCTTGGAGCCGATGCATATAAAGCATATAATGTTCATAAAGAAACTGAAAAATTTGGTGATAAATTTATTAATGATTTCTCCAAACTAATAAAGAAACATGAAAAAAATATAAAAGAATTAGAAAAAATAGAAGAAATAAAAAAAGAAAAAACGTTAATAAATAAATATAGACAATCAAATTGTAATGAAGAAAAAGAAGAAGTAGAAAATAAGGTGGCACAATGCATAAAACATTCCAGTGTAGAAAAAGTTGCAGAATCTTTAGCTAGTACAATATCCAAAAGGTTAGCCAACAAATACACTCAAGGATTTCATTCTAGATTAATAAATTCAGCTGGAAGTTTTTGTATTGATAACATTTATCAATTGTCAAAGGAAGCTATAAATAAAAAACAAAAACAAGAGCAAAATCAAAAACAAGAACAAGAAGCAGTAGTAGTTGCTGGAGGTGCCTCAGATGAAAAAATAAATGAAAGAAAAAAAGAACTACAGACAGGTTCAAAAATAAAAATTCCAGAAAATCCTAAAATTAAAAAAGCTACTGAAAACATTAAAAACCAAAAATCAGATGATTATTTAGATTTACAAATAGCTTCAATGAATTTACAAACCCCTATTTTCTTACGTGATAAAAAAGGTAACCTCTTTGATATAGTGGGTTATGGAAATGAAGGAAATCCTATATCAATGTCATATCATGGTTTAAATAATGATAAACAAGGAGTGTGGGGAATAGGTTCAAATGAAAACTGTGGTACTTTAAATGAATCTCTAGCAAATCATAATTCAATTACCAAAAACGAACAAATAAATCAGCAGGTACAAGGAACTATCAAGAATCAAGATTTATACATAAAAAATCTAGAATTAAAAGAGCTCCTAAAATCCAAAAATAATTTTTCTTTCGATCAAAAATTTAAACATATTATTAATGGAGATGAGTTTGGGTTAAATATAAATGATAATACTTTAGATAAATATTCTTATTTATTACCTTATTATATTGATCACAAACTTACAAATCACAATAATCTTTCATTCCCAATATATCCTTTAAGTTTAAATGGTGATAATCAAGAGATTAAAAATGTAAATAATAGCAATAAAAAAACAGACTCTAAAAGGAAGAAGCTTAATAAAAAAGATTATAAAATAAAAACAAAAAAATGTGAAAATGGAACACTAAGGAAAATAAGAAAATGGAAAAAAGGAAAAAGACCTGAACATATAAAATTGTCTGAAGGTTGTACATGTTCAAAATGTAATCCTACAAAAAGTACTGATTGCAATTTTCATTCAGGATATACATCTAACATATTTATAGAATCAACAAAATTTTCGAATGATAATCCCACGGGCAACGACGAGAAACGCAATGAATATAACAATAATGCTGTAAATGAATATCTGCAAGACCCATTATTAAGTCAACTTATAGAAAATAATAAATTCAATGAAGATCTGTTAAGATTGAAATTATTAGAAAATAATCTTAATGAATT
>JAAGZN010000963.1 GCA_024206165.1 Bacteroidota bacterium | reverse complement strand
TTTTCTATGTTGAGATAATAATTCTTTTCTTGATGAGGATGATAATATATTCATTTTGTTATATAAATAATTTTGTACTAATATCGAAAATTATTTATTATTTACAAATTATTTATTAATCTTCAAATGGAAGAAGTATAGTGCCATATTTATGGCTCTGTTCTTTATCTTTTGGAGTATTGATAGGAATCATATTAGGCTCTTCTCAGAAAATAAGAATAGATAAGGAAAATAATTTGATTGAGTTATCAGGTAGCTGGATTATCTTAATATTATTAATGTTTATTTTTCTAAGTAAATATGCAATGGGATATTTATCATTTACAAATACTGCGATATTGAAAACTAAAAAATTCATTAAAATCGGAGTTATAATTTCTTCAGTTCCTGCAGGAATACTTGTTGGAAGAGTTTTATACTATTTTTATAGATATAAAAAAGGTCCTTATACAAACCTAAAAAATTATTAAGTGGTTATTTAAATTTTTATTTGTAATTTAATATACTAATCGTAGATGGAATGTATCTGAAACCATTTGATTTCAAAGAGTAATGACCAATTACCAGATATTATTCAATTGGAAGGAGTATATTTAAATTAAAGATAAAGTATAGAGATGCCAAAAAATAAAATTTTAGAAAATTATATCCCCGTAATAGGTCTTGAAATACATGCTCAGCTTTCTACAAAAACTAAAATGTTTTCACCAGAAAGATATGAATATGGAGCATTGCCCAATACTTCCGTTAGTAATATAACATTGGCACATCCAGGTACAATGCCAAGTATAAATAAGAAAGCAATAGAATATGCAATAAAAATGGGCTTGGTCTGTGATTGTAAAATTAATGAATATAATATTTTTGCAAGAAAGAATTACTTTTACCCAGATCTACCAAAAGGGTACCAAATAACACAACACAATGATCCAATATGTAGTCAAGGCAATATTATAATTGATTTAGAAAATAATAAAGAGAAAAAAGTTAGAATAAATAGAATACATTTAGAAGAAGATACAGGCAAAGCATTACATAATATTATTCCTAACAAAACCCTTCTTGATTTTAATAGAGCAGGAGCCCCATTAATAGAGATTGTAACAGAGCCAGATCTTGCATGTTCTAAAGAGGCTTATTTTTTATTACATGAAATAAGAAAGATAGTTAGATATCTTGAAATTTGTGATGGTAATATGGAAGAAGGATCCTTAAGATGTGATGCAAATATTTCAGTGATGAAAAGAGAAGATAAAGAATATGGACAAAAGGTAGAAGTAAAAAATATGAATTCGATTAGAAATGTGCAACTTGCTATAGAATATGAAATTGTTCGTCAAATCGAAGAATTAGAAAAAGGGAATACAATACAATCAGAAACAAGATCATTTAATGCTTCAAATGGTAAAACCATTAAAATGAGAACAAAAGAAACTTTAAGTGATTATAGATATTTTCCTGAACCTGATATTAGTCCAATTATTATAAATGATAAATGGATTAATGAAATAAAGTCGTCAATACCAATATTAGCTAGAGAGTATTATAGTAAATTTACGCAAGAATATAAATTACCTTCTTATGATGCTAAATTAATTACTGAAAATAAAGAATTGGCTAAATATTTTGAAAGCATTTGCAAATTTACAAAAAATTATAAATCAGCTTCAAATTGGATAATGGGACCAATAAAGTCACATTTAAATGATTTGAAAATTAATATTTCTGAATTTGAAATTATTCCTAAACAAATTGCATCTATAATATCTTTGATAGATGAAGGAAAGTTAAATATGTCCTCAGCCACCAAAATATTATTCCCAAAATTAATAGATAACCCTAAAAAGGAGATAGAACTTATAGTAAAAGAATTAAATCTGATTCAAGAAAAAGATACTAATAAGATTGATTTATGGATAAATGAAGTAATCAAAGAAAATCCACAGAAAGTTGATTTATATAAAAAAGGAAAAAAAGGATTGTTAGGTATGTTTATGGGAGAGATTATGAAAAAAAGTAAAGGAACTGCTGATCCTTCAATTACTTCTCAGAAATTAAAAGAAATCTTAAAATGAGCGATATATTTAAATACTTTCATCTAAAATATGAGTTATTATTAAATAATCTTAATTTATTTTATAGATTTGCATTGAATTTTTATATTTAATTAAATTAAATATTATGTCTAATTACATTAATTTACTATTCAAAGATTTAGTTAACTATCTAAGCACTGTAAACTGGTTAGTATTAATATCCATATTAATAACAGTACCAGCCATAATTACATATTTTTTAGGAGTTTTAAATGATAAGATAAATAATAGCTATAAACTAAAAGATACTTTATTTGCTAAAATTTTTAAAGTTATTTGGCTTCCATTTTTATTCTTTATGTGGCTTGAGTCCATTTTTATTGCTTTAAAAATAGGTTTCCCGGAGCTTTCTTTTATGCAAATGAAAAAAATTGATAATATGCCATATACTATTATCTTAATCTCTCTAAGTTGGTTATTATATATTTTATTAACATATCTTGAAGAATATTTATACTTAAAAACAAGAGAAGAAAATCAATCCAAAGAAATAAGAGTTCCTTTTCAACTATTATTTAGATTATTAAAAATCAGTCTTTTAATTTCTTCTTTATTGTTTCTTCTTCAAAATTTGGGAGTTGATATATTAACATTAGTATTATTTAGTGGTAGCTATTTATCGGTATTGGCAGGATTGATAGTTGCAAATAGTATACTTCGAATTTTTTATCATAAGCTAATAAGTTTAGTAATAAAAAATAGTCATTTTTGGATTTATCTATTACTAAAATCTATATATTTTCCATTACAATCACTATTAATTTTGGGAAGTACTTATTTATGTTATAAAATAGCAATAATAAAATGGCCAACTCAAACTATTATAACAGAAATAGCTACTAAAATATATTCAATTTCTTTATTAGGTCTTTTGGCATGGTTTTTCATGAGATTTGCCAAAATGTTTGAAGAACAATTATTATTAGGAAGACTTACCAAAAAGGCTCCAAGTAAAACTACAGCATTAGCATCAGGAAAATTAATAAAAGTAGGGATGTTAGTGATATTAGTATTAGTATCATTACCGATCATAGGCTTTCCAATATCTAGTATCTTGGCATTTAGTGGTGGTTCTGCGATAGTTGTCGGTATCGCAATAAAGCCCATATTAGCCAATTATTTTGGCGGATTGATGATTTATTCTGATCGTTTTTTTGAAGTTGGTGATTGGATTCATTCCCCTGATAAAGAAATTGAAGGGACAGTTGAAGATATTGGATGGAGATCTACAAGAATAAGAACTTTTGAAAAAAGACCTTTATATGTACCAAATTCTTTATTTTCAGAAGTTTCTGTTATCAATGCGACCAGAATGTCTAATAGAAGAATTAAAGAAAATATAGGTATTCGTTATGAAGATTCTACTGCTTTAGATAAAATTACTAAAGACATAAGAACCATGTTAAAAGAACATCCTGAAATAGATACTAAGCAAACGTTACTTGTTCATTTTACAGATTTTGGCCCTTCTTCATTAAATATTAATGTTTATGCCTTTACAAGAACTAGAGATTGGAAAAAATATAGAGATATTCAACAAGATGTTTTTCTTAATGTTATTAAAATCATTGAAGATAGTGGAGCTAAATTGGCTGTGCCTGAGAGAAGATTGGATATTAATCCATCAGATGGAAAAATTAATACTACGAAAGAAAATTAAGATATCTAAACCATTTCCGAATTATAAAATTTTAATATAGTCCTTAATTTATTTTTTATCAAATCTAATAATATTTTTAGCGTTGAGTGATTTGAGCAAATTTATAATTAATTCTTGTAGCAATATCCGATGATTTTCCAAATAATGCAGCCAACTTTACTAATAGTCTAAGCCAAGAATGAAGCCAAACGATGCTGAAAGAAATTGAATTTATTTTCTCATTTTTAAATATAGTTTTAATATCGTTATTTTTGTAAGATTTCCATGGTTGTCTGCTCCTAAGGTTTTTAATTTCTATTGTTTTTGTACCATTCGATTTCAAGTATATTTCTTGAGTCCAGTATTTACGCAAAGTATTCCCTTCTTCATCGTGTGTTGTTATTGTAAAATAAACACTATCTCCTCCAACCAAAGGAACAATACCAGCATCTTTAGCAGTTATTGTGGCATTGTTAACTTAGTATAGTTATTTATAAATTCTGTATTTTAAAACTTCAAAATAATTTTTAAAATGAAGAATTATTTTGCGAAAAACCTTAAGACCTATTTTAAATTAACAATGCCCTATTTTGGTATTGTTAATTTAATATAGATATCTCTCCATTCCATTTAGCCATTAAAAGTTTAATAGAATACTCTAGCATTTCTGTACTTTTGCTATAGCATTTTGTTTTTCTTCGCATTCTTGCTAAAAAATGGCGGAATA
>JAAGZN010000962.1 GCA_024206165.1 Bacteroidota bacterium | reverse complement strand
TTTTCTATGTTGAGATAATAATTCTTTTCTTGATGAGGATGATAATATATTCATTTTGTTATATAAATAATTTTGTACTAATATCGAAAATTATTTATTATTTGCAAATTATTTATTAATCTTCAAATGGAAGAAGTATATTTGTATAAGTACGGCTACTATAATCTGTAATATTAGGATTTAACTTTCTTGTAGTTATAATTGATTTGTTGGGTATAAATTTCTTTTTAGTTTGATTTAAATTTAAATTATATATCCCTTTTGCCATTCCAGAAAATTTATTCCAAACTCTTGAGAAATTCTTCTTACTCATTCTTTTTGTGTCATTACAATTTATAAGTGTAATCAATAAAGAACTAAGTATTCCTATTTTTATTATGTTTCTAAACATTTTATCTTTCTTTAAGTATAAATTAAAATTGTACACAAATATAAATATTTTTTTATTGTTTTCCAGACATATTTTTAATTTTTTTATACAAAAGCTTTAAATTTAATTATTTATTAGGTTGTAAATATAATTATATAAATATTCAGTATTTCCTAAAGGTTTTATTGAATATAAATAAATCAAGAATCTATTAGTAAGCTAATTTTATTTTGAGATTTCTTATTTTAATATTTATAATTGTATATTTCTGATTTACTATGAGAAATATTGTTTTATTTACACATATTTTTATTCAATCAGAGTAAAAAAAAATTTATATAACAACTATTTATTTTATTTATTAACTTTACAATGTTTAACTCAAATAAAATGAAACAAAACAACTATATAATCTCGGCAAGAAAATATAGACCTACACAATTTGAAGATGTCGTAGGTCAATCACATATAACAACAACTCTAAAGAATGCCATAAAAAACAATAAACTAGCCCAAGCCTTCTTATTTTGTGGTCCAAGAGGTATAGGTAAAACAACATGTGCTAGAATCTTAGCTAAATCTATTAATTGTTTAGAACGAACTTCTGAATCAGAACCATGTAATAAATGTTCTTCATGTTCAAGTTTTAATAAAAATGCTTCATTTAATATTCATGAATTAGATGCAGCATCAAATAATTCTGTCGATGATATAAGAAATCTTGTAGAGCAAGTTCGTTATTCACCTCAAGCAGGAAAATATAAAATTTATATAATTGATGAGGTGCATATGTTATCAAATGCAGCTTTTAATGCCTTTTTAAAAACTTTAGAAGAACCACCTTCATATGCTATCTTTATTTTAGCTACCACAGAAAAACATAAAATTATATCAACAATATTATCAAGATGTCAAATATTTGATTTTAATAGAATATCTTCAAAAGATATTTTTAATCATTTAAAAAATATTTCTATAAAGGAAAAGATAGAAGCAGATAATGAAGCTTTAGATATAATAAGCAAAAAAGCAGATGGAGCTTTAAGAGATGCGCTTTCAATGTTTGACCTTATTGCCACCTTTGATGAAGGAAACAAGATAACATACAAATCTACAATAGACAATCTTAATATCTTGGATTATGATTATTATTTTAAAATTGTTGAGAATTTAATTAATTCTAAAATTTCAGAACTATTGTTGATTTTTAATAAAATAATTGAAGAAGGCTTTGATGGATTGAATTTTATAGTAGGTCTTTCTGAGCATTTTAGAAAATTAATGGTAGTAAAATATTCTGAAGTGCTTTATCAATCTGAGATGAGTGATGAACTTAAAAATAGATATCTGCAACAATCACAAAAATTAGATAATCAATATATAATAGAAGCATTAAACATAGCTGGAAAATGTGAACTTGATTATAAAATGTCTAAAAATAAAAGATTATGTATAGAGTTATCATTAATTAATATGACTAAAAATCAAATTCATAAAAACGATATCTCAAATCTATCGACTTTAGATAATCAAAAAAAAAAATCTTCTCCTGAACTAAATTCTGCTAAAACAGCTCAAATTGATAGAAATTTATCTTCAAAAAATAAAGAGGAGTTGGTTCCTAATTCAGATATTATAATTAAAGAAAATATTGAAGATATAAATCCCAATTTGACTAATGCTAATCAAGCAAAAGTTAAACTGGTTGCCAATATAACAAACAAAAATTCCTTAGAACAAAAGGAAATAGATACAAAAATTGATAGTGTAAAAAATAATGATTTAGATTTAAATGATTTAATTAAAGAAATCGATGATGAAGAAAAGAAAAAAGAAACCAAAAAAATTAAATCAACATTAAAAATTATAGATTTAAAAAAGATAAGCGAAACTTTAAAAAAACAAAATGTAAATATAAAAGAAGAAGAAAATCAAAAAACAAAAAATGATAATAATATAATATTACCACCAGAAAACATAGAAGAAGTATGGAAACAATTTTTAGATAAATTAAAAATGAAAGGTCAATTAACAGAATTTAATATCTTAAAAAACTATGAAATAAAAGAAAATACATTAACTATTATAGTTAATAGTGAAATGCAAAAAGAAATTTTTGATGAGATTAAACAAGAAATAAAAATTTATATAGAATCGAAAATAAAAAATTTAAATCTGAAACTTGAATGTTTAATAAAGACTGAAACCAAGATTGATGTACCTTATACTAATAAAGAAAAATTTAAATACTTAGCTGAAAAAAACAATAACCTATATATATTAGATGAAAAATTAGAATTGGACTTTGATATATAATAAACAAAAATTTATTTTTTAAGTAAATTATAAAAGTTTTCTAATATATATTTCTTAAAATTTAAATAATATTTTTCCTGAAAGGGTATTGATTAAAATAATAATAATAAATATCAAATTAGATTGCTCAAAATAACTTTCGAAAAAGATATGGGAAAAATTCAAAAAAAATTTAACAATTTAAAGAATATAACATTTTTTTATAAAATCCAATTTAATTATTGAAAAATAAAGTAATTAAAAAAATTCAAACTCATTATTAAATAATAAAACAAAAATCAATTAACTGAAAAAAAAACATAAATTTTAAAAATTATCATAATGAAATAAAATAGATTTATAAATTTTATTAATTGTATTTTATTGTTTTGTATTTAAATTATCTATCTTAAAAAAATCCAATATATTAAATAAAAATTTATATATATTAAATGTAGATATCAGAAAAATTTATAAAAGAAGAAAGGTTTCTATTAAATATATAAATAAATAAAAAAAATCAATTAAATTGATTAATATAAGAACAACTATAATCAGTTTGTCTAAATAATAAAAAATCTTTAAAATGATAAGGTTAAAGATTTCTTTTTTATTTTTTCGAAGAATACTTTAAAATATTTGACATGGATATAATATTTTCAGATGTAGCAAAAGAGTTGATGAATAAGAGTAGAAAAGAAGCAGAAGCCTTAGGAACCCCAGCTCTGATGCCTGAACATATGTTATTGAGTATGATTGACAATGAGAGATCATATGCATACAGAATTTTAGTAAATATAATGTCAAAACCAGTATTAGATGAAATAAGGAAAGATTTAAAAAAAGATTTAGCAAATAGAATATACCCCAACGAAATATGTGAACTTGCAAAAGGAACAGGAAGAATACAACTTACAGAAGATTTCATAATAATGTTAAAACAAGCTAAATCAGAAGCATTAAGTATAAGTAATGATAATATAGTTTGTTCAGAACATTTATTACTTTCTATGTTAAAAAATAGAAATTTAATAATTACCCAATATTTAAACGAAAAAGGATTAAGTTATGGTTTAGCAAGAAGCAATTATAGCTCAAATATGAATATATCTAATAATTTTGATGATTATAAGTCAAATATGGAAAATGATAATTCAAATGCAAGCTATATGTATGAAAAAAATAAAGAAGAAACAAAAACCACTTTATTAAATAGCATTTCTAAAAATTTAAATGAATTAGCTAAAAAAGATAAACTAGATCCAGTAATTGGAAGAAATTCTGAAATTTTTAGAACAGCTCAAGTATTAAGTAGAAGAAAAAAAAATAATGTTTTATTAATTGGTCAACCAGGAGTTGGTAAAACAGCTATTGCAGAAGGATTGGCTTTAGAAATTGAAAAAGGTAGAGTTAGTCCCGAACTATGTAATAAAACAATTATGGCTTTGGATATGGCATCTTTAGTAGCTGGAACTAAATATAGAGGCCAATTTGAAGAAAGGATAAAAGAATTAATTGAAGAGTTAACACAAAATCCAGATATTATTTTATTTATCGATGAAATACATACTATAATCGGTGCCGGTGGAGTAGGAGGAGGAGCTTTAGATGCTTCTAATATGTTAAAACCTGTTTTGACTGATGGGAGAGTTCAATGTATTGGAGCAACAACAATTAATGAATATAAACAACATATTGAAAAAGACGGAGCTTTTGCTAGAAGATTTCATGCAATAACAGTTGAGCAGCCCAATACAAATGAAACCCTCGAAATTCTAAATAATATTAAACACAAATATGAAAAATATCATGGTGTTGTTTATACTCAAAAAGCTTTAAATGCTTGTGTTACTCTTTCAGATCGCTATATAAATGACCGTTTTTTCCCTGATAAAGCAATAGATGCCATGGATGAAGCTGGAGCACTTATAAATATCAAAAATAGTAAGCAGCCAACAGCATTAACTAAGATACAAGATAAATTAAAAGATATTCAAGAAATTAAAAATAAAGTAGTTAACAGTCAGAAATATGAAGAAGCTGCTAATTTAAGAGATAAAGAAAGAAAATTAGAGGAACAATTATCAATAGTTCAAAAGAAATGGGTGAAAAAAAGAAAAGCTTATAAATACAAAATAACAGATGATGATATAGCAAAAGTAATAGCTCAAACTGCTAAGGTACCTATTAACAAGATTAATAAACAAGAAAATTATAATCTTGCTAATATGGGCAAAGTATTAAAGAAAAAAATAATTGGACAAAGTCAATCTATAGATAAAATAGTAAAAAGCATACAAAGAGCTAAAATTGGATTGAGATCTCATGTTAAGCCAATTGGTAGTTTTATATTTTTAGGTCCTACAGGTGTTGGTAAAACTTCATTGGCTAAAGAAATTGCTAACCAAATATTTGGAAAACCCGATGCACTTATAAGATTAGATATGAGTGAGTTTATGGAAAAGTATTCAGTTTCGGGGTTGATAGGAGCTCCTCCAGGATATGTTGGTTATGAAGAAGGTGGTCAGCTTACTGAAAAAGTTTATAGAACGCCGCATAGTGTTGTTTTGTTAGATGAAATTGAAAAAGCTCATCCTGATGTTCAAAATATATTATTACAAATTATGGATGAAGGCTTTGTGACAGATACATTGGGAAGAAAAGTTGATTTTAGAAATACTATAATTGTAATGACTTCAAATATTGGTATAAAAAAATATGAAGAATTTGGATCTGGGATAGGTTTTCATACTAATGCCGATGATCATAAAAATAAAAATGAAGAAATTAAATCAATTATTCATAAAGAAGTAAAAAACTATTTTAGTCCTGAATTTTTAGGTAGACTGGATGATATTTTAATTTTTAATCAACTTGATAAAGAGCAAATTTTAAAGATTGTTAATATTCATTTAGATGAATTAAATTCTAGAATTGAAAATTTAGGATATAAAATTAAAATTGATACAAAAACAAAAGAATTTTTAGCAGAAAAAGGATACTCTACAAAATATGGTGTTAGACCCATATTAAAAACAATCAGAGAATATATTGAAGATCCAATAACTGAAAAAATAATTACAAATGATATAAAATCAGGTAATGTTATAATGATAAAAAGCAATAAAGCATCTGAAATGCCATTAGTTGATATTGAGGCTGTAAATTAAAGTCTGTCTAGGCATTAGAAATATTAATTTCCAAAGGCATCCTATCCCCAAATTTGATAGCCAATTGTTGAGAAGTCAAGCTCCAATTTGCTACTGGAGAAATCCATTTTTTTGATATGTTTTT
>JAAGZN010000961.1 GCA_024206165.1 Bacteroidota bacterium | reverse complement strand
GGGAAGCAATATCAGGCTATAATAGCCTTAGAAAACGCATTGAATTACCAAAAATACTTTCCTTCAAAATCACCCAAAAAGTGGAAGAATCCCTGATGGTTAGCCCATGGTTTTGAATCAAGGTTGAGCCAGAATAAATTCCTCCAAAAGGGCTATTAATTCACTCAGAACGGTTCGGGCAGCAATATTAGGCGATAATAACCTTAAAAAACGCATTGAATTACCAAAAATACTTTCCTTCAAAATCACTCAAAAAGTGGAAGAATCCTTGATGGTTAGCCCATGGTTTTGGATCATGATTGAGCCAGAATAAATTCTTCCAAAAGGGCTATGAATTCACTCAGAACTGTTCGGGCAGCAATATTAGGCTATAATAGCCTTAAAAAACGCATTGAATTACCAAAAAAACTTTCCTTCAAAATCACCCAAAAAGTGGAAAAATCCCTGATGGTTAGCCTATGGTTTTGAATCATGGTTGAGCCAGAATAAATTCTTCCAAAAGGGCTATGAATTCACTCAGGACTTTTCGGGCAGCCATATCAGGCTATAATAGCCTTAGAAAACGCAACGAATTACCAAAAAAACTTTCCTTCAAAATCACCCAGAAACTGGAAAAATCCCTGATGGTTAGCCAATGGTTTTGGATCAAGGTTGAGCCAGAATATATTCTTCCAAAAGGACTATGAATTCACTCAGGACTGTTCGGGAAGCAATATCAGGCTATAATAGCCTTAGAAAACGCATTGAATTACCAAAAATACTTTCCTTCAAAATCACCCAAAAAGTGGAAGAATCCCTGATGGTTAGCCCATGGTTTTGGATCAAGGTTGAGCCAGAATAAATTCTTCCAAAAGGGCTATGAGATAACGGAAGACTGTCCGGTCAGCAATGTCAGTCTATAACGGCGTTAGACGTCGCATTAAATTAACAAAAAAACTTTCCT
>JAAGZN010000960.1 GCA_024206165.1 Bacteroidota bacterium | reverse complement strand
TCACTGCTCAATTTTCGTCACACCCAGGTCACTACTCAATTTTCATCACACCCAGGTCAGTGCTCAATTTTCGTCACATCGAGGTCACTGCTCAATTTTCGTCACACCCAGGTCAGTGCTCAATTTTCATCACACCCAGGTCAGTGCTCAATTTCCGTCACACCCAGGTCAGTGCTCAATTTTCGTCACACCCAGGTCAGTGCTCAATTTCCGTCACACCCAGGTAAGTGCTCAATTTTCGTCATACCCAGGTCAGTGCTCAATTTTCGTCACACCCAGGCCAGTAAGGCGGATTCTAAAGAAGTCCAAAAGTCCAAAACTGTCCAAAAGTCCAACAAGGCCCCCCCATGACTAGTGTGCCGTGGTGGTGCGGGGAGGCAAGGCCCCCCCCATGACTAATATGCAATGGTGTTTTAATTTAAGAGGGATCCTACGGTTCTGGGAATATATGGCTTGCGTTAAGTTCAGAGAGTGAGAGACGGTTAAAAGGAATGAGAGGGGAGGATAAGGAAGACTTCTAGATTCCTGATTCCTGTGGAGCCTGAAGGTCGGGGGGACGAGACCGGGGGAGGCCCAGGTCGGGGGGACGAGACCGGGGGAGGCCCAGGGCGAGGTCCATGTCTTCTGGATCCTCAGGGTCTACTGCCCGGGATGCGTGCTGCTTGAACCGGGCAGGACCGCCAACGTGTTGTTGTGAGCGGCTCACTGCTCAATTTTCGTCACACCCAGCTCACTGCTCAATTTTCG
>JAAGZN010000959.1 GCA_024206165.1 Bacteroidota bacterium | reverse complement strand
TACTTTGTTCTTAGTACTGTGTGTACTGTTCCCTGAGCACTGAGTTCTGTGTACTGTTTACTGAGTACTGAGTACTGAGTACTGAATACTGAGTACTGAGTACTGAGTTATGAGTACTGAATACTGAATACTGAGTACTGAGTACTGAGTACTGAGTACTGAGTAATGAGTACTGAGTACTGAGTACTGAGTACTGAGTATTGAGTACTGAGTACTGAGAGTACTGAGAGTACTGAGTACTGAGAGTACTGAGAGTACTGAGAGTACTGAGTACTGAGTATTGAGAGTACTGAGTACTGAGTACTGAGTACTGAGTACTGAGTACTCAGTACTGAGAACTGAGTACTGAGTACTGAGAGTACTGGGTACTAAGCACTCAAGTACTGAGTACTGAGTACTGAGTACTGAGTACTAAGAGTACTGAGTACTAAGAGTACTGAGTACTGAGTACTGAGTACTGAGTACTGAGTACTGAGTACTGAGTACTGAGAGTACTGAGTACTGAGTACTGAGTACTGAGTACTGAGTACTGAGTACTGAGTACTGAGAGTACTGAGTACTGAGTAATGAATACTGAGTACTGTAAACTGAGTACTGAGAGTACTTTGTACTGAGTACTGACAACTGAGTACTGAGTACTGAGAGTACTGAGTACTGAGAGTACTGAGTTCTGAGTACTGAGTACTGAGTACTGAGTACTGAGTACTGAGTGCTGAGTACTGTGTACTGTGTCCTGGGAGTACTGAGTACTGAGTACTGAGTACTGAGTACTGAGTACTGAGT
>JAAGZN010000958.1 GCA_024206165.1 Bacteroidota bacterium | reverse complement strand
TAAATGCAAAGCTTGTCAGTCTCCATACCTCAGATTTATTTTCATAGCAACAGTGTCATATCAACAGTGTCAGTGCAGTGCATATCAGACCCTTAGAATACCAGTTGTCCTCCTACTTTGTTTGTTCTTTTTTCAGTCGCCAAAAACCGCCGGCCGCCAGCCGACCGCGACCCTCCGCCCAACATTCAAGCAGACACCGGGTGGGGCTGGTAAAAAATTTGGATCAGAGACCCCCATACCTTCTAGTCATTATGAGGCCTTGCAAGATACCATGTATATTTGGCGGCCACCATGTTGAAAAAAATATAGCACCATATTTTCACTAGGTGACCCCCCCAACCCCAGGCTCTAAAAATCCGCCTTGACCTCAGCTTTCCGATGGTATAGGTCATTCAGTATGGTACATGGCTAGTTAGACCGCTAAAAATGTTTAAAGTTCGAAAAGTTGTTGAAATTGCCTTGTTTTGGGTGTAGTGAAATCTCATTGTCAAACTTGACTTGAATATTGCTCCCAGAATAAAAGAGGCTATGGCAAAATCCGGGGGTGTTCTGGATAGCTATGCTTCTCAGCTTTCAGATAAAAAAATAAAAAAAAAAGTTTGGCCCGCCAAATGTTGGTGCTAGAAGCCACTTTGTACTATAACATCAGATGCAGTC
>JAAGZN010000957.1 GCA_024206165.1 Bacteroidota bacterium | reverse complement strand
TGGAATTAAAAGATTCTGTTAGCTCTAAAACATTGTAAACATACCTATTTCAGCAGTTTTGTCCATGGGAACAGCATAGAACTTATTACACCTAGGAATTCTTATAGTTCCCCATGAAATTTAGTGAAAACTAAGCCCCGCAAGGAGTTCACCTCAATTTCATATAAATTACGCATTTTCCATGGAATAAACTGATTCCGTTTGCTCTAAAACGCTGTAAACATAGGTATTACAACAGTTCTGTCCATAGGAACAGCCTAGAACTTATTACACCGAGGGTTTTTTATAGATCCCCATGAAACTTAGTGAGAACTTTGCCCTGCAATAAGAGTTCACCTCAATTTCTGTCAAAGTACGCCTTAAGCATGGAATAAAACTATTCCCTTAGCTCTAAAACGTTGTAAACATATGTATTACAACAGTTCTGTGCATGGGAACAGCCTAGAACTTATTACACCGAGCGTTTCTTATAGTTCCTCATAAAACTTAGTGAAAACATTGCCCCGCAATAAGAATTCACTTCAATTTCTTATAAAGTAGGCCTTTCGAAAGGAATAAAACGGTTCCATTTACTCTAAAATGTTTTAAATG
>JAAGZN010000956.1 GCA_024206165.1 Bacteroidota bacterium | reverse complement strand
ATTATGGCTCGATTAATAATTACCCCGGGTTTGGGCAATATGCTTGATTTTTGGGGTAATTTTTCTATTAAATATACCGCTAAATCTTTGTTTTTAACTAAATTTTATTGATTTTTTCTTTTAACGAAACTCCCTATTTAAGCTGGATTCAATGCTAATTTAATTAAAGTTTCAATATCAATATCTTGACCTTCCTTTTTAATAATTTCTTGTATACTTTTTTCTGCAGCAGATTTAGGTATTCCTAACTTTATTAATGCTGCTAAGCTCTGTTCTCTGAGTGCTGACAAGTTATTATTATTACCATCATATTTGATATAATTTAAACTATCTGACATTTTACCTAACTTATCTTTCAGTTCCAAAACTATTCTTTGAGCCATTTTTGGTCCTACTCCCTTTATAGATTTGATAAGAGCTAAATCTTCAGTACCAATGGCAGATATTAAATCACTAACATCAACAGAGGAAAGTATTGACATTGCTACACTTGGACCAACTCCTTTTACACTTATTAAGGATATAAAACTCTTCTTTTCTTCAGAGTTTAAAAACCCATATAATGAATGACTATCTTCTTTGATTTGCAAATAAGTGTGTAATTCGCAATGTTCTTTTTCTTTAATTTTATCATAAGTGAACATAGATATTTTGATTTCATATCCTATATTATTTGCTTCTGCAATGATGAATGTAGGTTCTTTATAGATAATTTTTCCTTTTATATATGCTATCATATAATAATTTAAACTTTTTATGTCTCTATTTAATAAATTTATCTATGCAAGATAATAAAAAAGAACTATTACTTCATCTATTTTTTAATTACTTCAATATTTTTATAATTATCAAAAATTATACCATTGATACCATCTTCAATTAAAGACTAAGGATCTGTAATTTAATAACCTAAATGATTGGCTATGCAGAATTTTCAATGGTATAATTCCATTCAGGATGAAATTTGTCGCCATTAATGTTTATAGCATCCATATCCTTTTTCGTAACTTCTATCCCTTTTTCGT
>JAAGZN010000955.1 GCA_024206165.1 Bacteroidota bacterium | reverse complement strand
TCGTCTTACATGCAACCGGAAATAGATCTAACCACGTGTGGCGGCGGCGGTCGGGTGGGTTAATTGCCCTGCGACCCTCTTAGACAAAACGACGCTCAATGTGCGTCAGACAACAATGCTGCCTCCCTCCTCACCAACTCTGCCCTGTGGCTCCTGGACACCGTGTTAGCAGCAAAGTCTACGATGTAGCCAATACAAGAAAAGGAAGGCCTCAAAAACGGACGAAAATCAGGAAAATCAGCCAAAAAACGGACGAAAACGGACGAAAACGGCCAAAAAAACGGGCAAAAAACGGACGAAAACGGACGAAAATCAGGAAAATCAGCCAAAAAACATCCCTTCCGCCAATGTGTCAGCCATCAAATCAGCCATCAAATCAAAAAAAAGTTTATTTTATCAATTGACAATTGACAGAAGCAGATTATGCAGATAAACTAGCTCAAGTACTAGTAGTGGTTGCCGTTCTTCTTGCCCTCCTTGTTTCCCTTCTTCTTGCCCTCCTTCTTGGCGTGCCAGATCTCCACCACGGCCTCCAGGCCACGGTCCTGGCCTATGGGACACGGCCACGGCTTGAACATCTCCACGACGTCGACCTCCTTGTGCCGCAGCTGCATCTGCTTGTGCTGTTTGTCCCCGATGTTGATCATCGTGGCAGTGCTCAGCACCTCTGGCTCCTGGAGGTGGTATTTTTAGGGTTTTTAGGGTTTTAGGGTTACTAATCACCTCCTTCATGCAGTAGGTGACCTTGAACACGACACCTTTGTTGAACTT
>JAAGZN010000954.1 GCA_024206165.1 Bacteroidota bacterium | reverse complement strand
GTACGCATTTTCCATGGAATAAAATGTTTCTGTTTGCTCTAAAACGTTGTATACATACGTATTACAACACTTCTGTCGATTTGAACAGCCTAAAACTTATTACTAGGATGGTTTCTTATAGTTCTTTATGAAACTGAGTGAAAACTTAGCCCGCAATAAGAGTTCATCTCAATTTCTTGTAAAGTACGCATTTCCAATGGAATAAAACGTTTCTGTTGGCTCTAAAACGTTGTAAACTTATGCATTACAACAGTTCTGTCCATGGGAACAGTCTAGAACTTATTACTTCGATGATTTCTTGTAGTTTCCCATGAAACTTAGTGAAAACTTAGCACCGCAATAAGAGTTCACCTCAATTTCTTGTAAAATACGCATTTCCCATGGAATAAAACGTTTCTGTTTGCACTAAAACGTTGTAAACTTACGCATTACAACAGTTCTGTCCATGGGAACAGTCTAGATCTTATTACTTCGACGAGTTCTTATAGTTCCCCATGAACCTTAGTGAGAACTTAGCCCCGCAATAAGAGTTCGCCTCAATTTCTTGTAAAGTACGAATTTCCCATGGAATAAAACGTTTCTGTTTACTCCAGAACATCGTAAAGTAACGCATTACAACAGATCTCGGCGTGCGAAGAATCTAGAAAAAATTACTTC
>JAAGZN010000953.1 GCA_024206165.1 Bacteroidota bacterium | reverse complement strand
TTATGTGAGAATTACTCTTTCCATTGTTAGAATTTTGTTGTTGTTGATTACTCCCATTTATGTGAGAATTACTCTTTCCATTGTTAGAATTTTGTTGTTGTTGATTACTCCCATTTATGTGAGAATTACTCTTTCCATTGCTTAAATTTTCATTATTGTTATTCAAGTTGGTATTATCACTAGATTTTTGTTCTTCGTTATTTTGAGATTGATTTGCGGAATTGTCACTTATTTGAGTATCTGCGGTGTTCTCATCATTCGGTTTACAACCACAAGTTATTGTTACAAGGATAAACAGAAAAAGTAAATACTTAATAAAATATAATATAAAAGAAACTCTTAACGACATTTTTGAAGAAGATTACAATAATAACAATATCACTAATTTAACAATTTTATTATCATTTTGGTAATATTTAAATTATAAAAGCTAATATAAAAATTGGAAATAAATAAATGAGAGCTTTAATTAAATTACATTTGATATTTTAAATGAGAGAAGATTTGAAATTTAATCAATAAATATCTTTAAGATTGCTAATAGGATTCTATCAAGAAATTTATTATCTTTATAAAGCTAATTAAAGAAATATCTTATGAAAATATTAAAATTATTATTATTAATAAATATCCTTTTAATAACAAATGGATGTGGAAAACCTACAAACAATAATTCCTCTAATAATTCACAAAGCGATATAAAAGCATATGAAAAGTCCCTTGAAGGAAAATCTTTAGCTCAATTAGAAGCTGAAGAAGGGAAATTACTAAAAGAAAATCTATCAACAGAAGAATTAGCAATTAAAATACCGACCATCTGAAGATGGTGGAATTATTATCTTGACTGTAAGTCGCAATAAGCTCTAAAGAGCTACTCTAATTGTAAGTTTTCAATGTTACCAATTTTATGAGCATCTATATGGTTATTTATATAGGGAGAATCGCTAGTACCCTCTAAAAAGAAATTTTAAGAGTTATATCTTTCATAAAATAAAAGCAATTCTTGATTTTTTCCCAAAGCTTTGGTTCGTTCTTTAATGCTCTTTTCTTCAGTTTTGTCATCAGGTACAGACA
>JAAGZN010000952.1 GCA_024206165.1 Bacteroidota bacterium | reverse complement strand
GAATTTTGGTGCCTCGGAAATGATCAGAAAAGAACAATCAAAATATGATTTGGAACTCGGATGGAACTCAGTCAGAAACAATAGTTGGAACTCGGATATGACGCGCAGAAAATACAATAGGGAACCGGCGATTGGCTGAACAATTTCACATTGGGTACATCTTGAGTTCGTTGGGCAGCTTATTGTTCTGTGACAATAAGCTTTATTGTTCTGCCTTCTTACCCATCGTCGATTCCCTGTGACATGTGCTTTCGCAACGCAGGAAGTTTGTCGATTTTGATGTCAAAATGGCGGCCGCAGATGCATGTCTCACGACTGCATCTGTTTATTACGAGCTGCAAAGCAATCTGAAGAACATATTAAAAGTTCACACTAGACATCAAGACATACTGGAGAATTCTAAACCGGATTGGGACTTCTCGACGGATCACGCTATATTGTTGCCGAGAGACTCCTCTGTTCAGTCATACATAACCGACATCATCTCAGAAGCTGTGAAAACAAATTGGCTCGATGTCCTTCCAGATGACCCTAAAGTCATAGCCAGGCTAAAAACCATACGTTCCTCCGATGAAAATTACTCCTGTTTTTTGTTTGATTAGGG
>JAAGZN010000951.1 GCA_024206165.1 Bacteroidota bacterium | reverse complement strand
TTATAGAGCACCGTTTGCATGTTCCCCTTCCCTACGGTAGCCTTTCAGAATTTTATTGAGAATTTCATTGAGCACCGTTTTGCATGTCCCCCTTCCCTACGGTAGCCTTTCAGAATTATATTGAGAATTTTATTAAGCACCGTTTTGCATGTTCCCCTTCCCTACGGTGGCCTTTCAGAATTTTATTGAGAATTTCATGGAGCACCGTGAGGAATTTCTCCGTTTATTACGGTAGCCTTTTAGAATTTTATTGAGGATTTCATAGAGCACCGTTTTGCATGTTCCCTTCTTTCCTACGATAGCCTTTCAGAATTTTATTGAGAATTTCATAGAGCACCGTTTTGCATGTTCCCCTTCCCTACGGTAGCCTTTCAGAATTTTATTGAGAATTTCATAGAGCACCGTTTTGCATGTATGATTCGCTACGGTAGCCTTGCAGAATTGTATTGAAAATCTTATAGAGCCCTGTTTGCTTGTCTCCTTTGCTACGGTAGCCCCGCAGAATCTTATTGAGAATTTCATAGAGCACCGCCTTGCATGTATGATTCGCTACGGTAGCCCTGCAGAATTTTATTGAGAATCTTATAGAGCACCGTTTGCATGTTCCCCTTCCCTACGGTAGCCTTTCAGAATTTTATTGTGAATTTCATTGAGCACCGTTTTGCATGTCCCCCTTCCCTACGGT
>JAAGZN010000950.1 GCA_024206165.1 Bacteroidota bacterium | reverse complement strand
TAGTAGTTATTATGTTTCGTCAGTAGCGCTAGACTCCCAGAATACGCATTAGATAAGCAGTGAATGAGTAAAGCATAAATTATGCACAACCACACAGTAATGGCAAGTTACCAGAATAAGTATAAATTTGCATTGAATGAGTGAAGCATAAAAAATACGAGCTAAGTCAGTAGCGCTAAATTCCCAGGATACGCATTACATAAGCAATGAATGAGTAAGGCATAAATCATACAAGTTCACATAGTAGCTCTAAATTTCTACAACACGCATAAATCAAGCATTGAATAGTGAAGCATAAATTATGCAAGTTCTTATGGTGGCTCTAAATTATCAAAATATTCATAAATTAAGCAGTTAATGAATAAGGCATAAACTATGCAAGCCCACTCTGGAGTTCCCAATTACCAGAATACGCATGAATTAAGCATTGAATGAGTGAAGTACAAATTATGCACGTCCACTCTACAGTTTTTAATTACGACACATTAATTAAGCAAATAATGAGTGAAGTACAAATTATGTACGTCCACTATGCAGTTTCTAATTACCAGAAAACGCATAAATTAAGCATCGAATGAGTGAGGCATAAATTATGCAAGCCAAAAGAGTAGTTCCCAATTACAAGAAAACACATAAATTAAGCATTGAATGAGTGAGGCGAAACACCTGGTAGCCTCCTGAGCCCGCGCTCGACTGTA
Organism: Bacteroidota bacterium; assembly: GCA_024206165.1. Classification (GTDB taxonomy): domain Bacteria; phylum Bacteroidota; class Bacteroidia; order Cytophagales; family Amoebophilaceae; genus JAAGZN01. The sequence goes on along the minus strand of JAAGZN010000950.1, from coordinate 375 downwards.
AGTTGCTGATTAAAAGAAAATTGTATTCGAAGCTGGATATTTTGAAATTACCAGCTGCGCTTGTTATGGAAACTCAGGGCGTGGCTTTAGATAACGAAGGGCAGGTGGTTGAGCGGTGTGCAGTGAGAATTACAGGGTTTAGGTGAAAAGGTCTCTTCCATGCTGCAGCCATTACAGTTTTAAACAAAACAACTGATGTCAAAATAAAGACTGCATCTGTCATTCTGAAATGAACTCAATCGTCAACCATATTGGTATTTATTTTGACATCAGTGAGTGGTGTGAAGTGAGAATTACAGGGTTTAGGTGAAAAGGTCTCTTCCATGCTGCAGTCATTACAGTTTTAAACAAAACAACTGATGTCAAAATAAAGAC
>JAAGZN010000949.1 GCA_024206165.1 Bacteroidota bacterium | reverse complement strand
TTCTCAGGAAAATATATGGACGACTAACTAATTTATTATATAGATTCATATCAGATCAATTAAATTTTAGATGCAATATAACAAACTAAAGCTGTAATCAACGATTTTTTATATCAATAGAGACTTTTGCAGCGGATCCATTATTCTGGAATCATACAAATCAATGAAGTTAAAAAAAAATAGAGCAAAATTTTTGTTTTTATTTACATCTTATCTTTGGTGTATTTTTTTATTTGTTAGATACCTCAATGATATAAATGATTTTTCAAAGTATAAATCTAAGTTTAATTCTAAATATTTTTATTTTGAAAAAAATAAAAAAAAATAAATCTTTAATATTTTTGACTTTTTTCTAACCAATCTTTTTTGGTCATATAATAAACAATACAATTTTTTTGCAAAGGATCATAAATCCATTTTTTATAATTATATCCTCCTTTTTCATTTCTTTTAAGAGGTTTGCATTTTAATCTTTCTACTACTTTTCTGCTTTTTAAATTCTGTCTATTATTTTCTTTGTCCCACTCTATTATTATATGAATTCTATCAATAGGAGTCTTATTATCAGCATTTTCACTTTCTAAAAATAATTGATCAAATAATTGACTTAAGGAATAATTCATAATCCCTTTTCTGCAAAAATCTTTTCCTAGCCAATAAAAAATATCTACAGTATGTAAATCATCTTTAAAGTATCCATAATTTTGTAATCCAATTAATCCTGCTAGTTTGTCTTTATATTTTATTGCATATCGCTTTTCTTTTTGATAATGTGTTAAATCTTTATTTGTCTTAATCCAACTTTCACCATGTTGTTTTAAAGTTAAAGGCATAAATTTTTCTAAATGCTTTACATTTTCAGGATTACTTATATCACACAAATTAAATAATTCTGAACTATATTTATTATTTAAAATATCTATTGTTACATATTTAGATAAATCTTCTTTTATTTTAGGTTTTGGTTTACCTGTATTTCTTATTATGGGTATTTCACTAATTGATTGATTTGTGCTATCATTTTGATTTGTCTGATTATTACAATAGGCAAAACTCAATATTATAATTGCATAAAACAATTTATAAATATAATTTTTAAGATATAGTATTGGCATTTTTGTATTAATAATATGAATAATAAAATTATTGATGATAAAATCTTTAATTAACTTAAGCTGCCCAATATTTTATAATATTTGTCATATTTAGCGAAGCGAAATATCTATTTCTAGATTAAGAATATTATTTTTTAAAAAAGATCCTTCATTATATTCAGGATGACACTGATTTTACAGTTATACTCCTTCCACTTAAAGATGTAAGAAAAATCGACCATAACTCGCTGAGTATCGACGACCTTTTTCTGCATCTTCATATATTTTTAGTATATCTAATTATTGACCAACTTGAGTTAATACAGGCAAATATAAATAAAAAAATATTAATACAAAGGTATGTTCTAAAGTTTATTAAAAAATCTTAGAATATTGAAATTAATTAAATCCAAATGCTTGTAAATCGGGGTTATTCGTATTTCCAATCAACTTCTCCAGTTTTTCTATCTTCAATTATTATTTTATTATTTTTTAGATCAGCTCTTATCTGATCTACTATATCATATTTTTTATTAAGTTTTGCATCTTTATAAATTGATAAGATAATATTTAATAAATCATTTTTGGATATACTTTCCTGTTCTATAAGTCCTAAAATTTCAAAGAAGAATATTGCAAAAGTATTTTTTAATTTTTCAAAACCATCTTTACCTAAAATAGAAATAGATTGTTGACCATTAATAAATAGATTTATTACCTTAGAAACATCAAATAATGTTGCAATTATTCGAGCGGTATTAAGATCATCATTCATATAATCATAACATTTCTCATATAAAGAATCTAATTTTTTTAATAACTCTGTATCAATTTTAGTATTAGTAGTTTGCTCTAATATTAATTTATTTAAACCCAAAAAAGTATTCAATAGTTTAATATATCCTTTTTCAGCACTTTTTAGCGCTTCTACAGAAAAGCTGATTGTACTTCTATAATGAGCTTGCAAAATAAAATACCTTAAAACCATTGGACTATAAGGCTTGTCCAATAATGGATGAGAGCCATTAAAAAGTTGGTCTAATGTTATAAAATTATTGAGGGACTTGCTCATTTTCTTACCATCAATAGTTACCATATTATGATGCATCCAATATTTAGCTGGTTGTACATCATTAGCAGCTAAAGATTGGGCTATCTCACATTCATGATGTGGAAAACTTAATTCCATTCCTCCTCCATGAATATCAAAATGGTTTCCCAAATATTTAAAACTCATTGCAGAACATTCAAGATGCCAACCTGGAAATCCTTCTCCCCATGGTGAAGGCCATCTCATGATATGCTCAGGACTAGCTTTTTTCCATAAAGCAAAATCTAAAGGATATCTTTTATCTGATTGACCTGATAAATTTCTAGTATTTGACAATAATTCTTCTATTTTTCTTCCAGATAAAATTCCATAATTATGTTTGTTTGAATAATTTTTTACATCAAAATATACTGAACCATTGACTTCATATGCTAAGTTATTCTTAATTATAGTTTTAATAAGCTCTATCTGTTCAATGATATGTCCTGTAGCTATTGGTTCTATATTAGGTTTTAGAGTATTTAATTTTTGTAAATCTTTATGATAGGAATTAGTATATTTTGATGCAACTTCCATTACATCAAGTTTTTCAATTCTAGCTTTCTTGGCCATTTTGTCTTCACCTTCATCAGCATCTCGCTCTAAATGTCCAACATCTGTAATATTTCTAATATATTTAACTTTATAATTTAAATGATTTAAATATCTAACTAAGATATCAAATGTTATTGCACTTCTAGCATGGCCTAAATGTGAATCACTATAAACTGTTGGGCCACATAAATACATACCTACATAAGGAGGATTTATTGGAATGAATATTTCTTTTTTTCTTGATAAGGTATTATAAATTTGAAAATTATCTTTATTTTTCATTTTGTATTTTGAAAAGCTGCATGAAAATATTTTGAATATACTATTCTTTTTCTATAATTTTTAATGTTTAAGATAATTAATATTACCAGATTCGCAAAAGTAGTAATCAAGAAATATACACAAAATTATAATAGCAAAAAATAAAACTATGCACAATATTGCACAATATTTAGTAAATGATTTGCAGCAAATCCAAAGATCTGAACTTAGTTTTTTAAATAAACAGGGACAAATTTCTTTAATACAGGAGAAAGCATGGTAATAAAAACGAAATTTACAATTCTTTAAACATATCTTTTTTGTTGTAAATGGATAGAATTTTTTATAAGATATAAATCTTGCAAAAGAATTAGAGTTAAAAAATTTTGATAAGCTGAGGGCTATAAATTGATTATTGTTTATATAAAAATAATTGATAATACTATTAATCTTATCTCGATCCTCATACATTGTATAAGGTGGATAAATATATTTTAAAATTATATTTGATATTTCATTCAAAGTTGATTTAGAATCTATATCCATTAATATATCATTTAAAATTTCATGTATTTCAATACCATAAGTTATCTTTAAAAATGATTTTGT
>JAAGZN010000948.1 GCA_024206165.1 Bacteroidota bacterium | reverse complement strand
TGTTTTAAGTGATCTTATGTGTTTTTTCTGGCGTTAAAAACACAGATGAACCAATAAAACAGCCCTTAAAACAGCTAGCCAAAAGAATTGACCCGATTTAGGATTAGCTGTTTAAAGGGCTGTATCATTGGTTCTTCTGTGTTCGTAACGCTTTTTTGGCTAGATTTTCAACAACAAAAAATTGTTTTCTTTACCAGGATTTTTTTCTTCTTCTTTTACCAGGATTAAAAAAATCACTGTCCTCAAATAGTTCTCTCTGGGTTGCCCATACAAAAGATGAAAATCCTAAACAGGATCCATTTTTTTGGCTGGCTGTTTTTAGGGCTGTTTTAAGGGATCTTATGTGTGTTTTTTCTGGCGTTAAAAACACAGAAGAACCAATAAAACAGCCCTTAAAACAGCTAGCCAAAATAATGGATCCAATTTAGGATTAGCTGTTTTAAGGGCTGAGTTCTTGGTTCTTCTGTGTTTGCAACGCTTTTTTTGGCTAGATTTTCAACAACAAAAAATTGTTTGGTTTACCAGGATTTTTTCTTCTTCTTCTTCTTTTTACTGGGATTTCAAAAATGACTGTCCTCAAATCGGTCTCTCTAGGTTGCCCATACAAAAGATGAAAATCCTAAACATGATCCAAAAGCACAGAAGAACCAATAAAACAGCCCTTAAAACAGCTAGCCAGTTTAGTACTGAATACTGAGTATTGAGTACTGAGTACTGAGTACTGAGCACTGAGTACTGAGTACTGAGTACTGAGCACTGAGCACTGAGTACTGAGTACTGAGTACTGAGTACTGAGTACTGAGTACTGAGTACTGAGTACTGAGTACTGAGTACTGAGTACCGAGTACCGAGTACTGAGTACTGAGTGCTGAGTA
>JAAGZN010000947.1 GCA_024206165.1 Bacteroidota bacterium | reverse complement strand
TGTTATTATGATCTGGCACAAACAGCTGAGTTCGATGTTAGTACAATCTGGCACAAACAGCTGAGTTTGATGTTAGTTTAATCTGGTACAAACAGCCGAGTTTGGTGTAAGTATAATCTGGCACAAACAGCTGAGTTTGATGTTCTTATAATCTGGCACAAGCAGCTGAGTTTGATGTTATTATAATCTAGAACAAACAGCTGAGTTTGATGTTAGTATAATCTGGCACAAACAGCTGAGTTTGATGTTAGCTCAATCTGGCACAAGCAGCTGAGTTTGATGTTATTATAATCTGGCACAAACAGCTGAGTTTGATGTTATTATAATCTTGCACAAACAGCTGAGTTTGATGTTATTATAATCTGGCACAAACAGCTGAGTTTGATGTTATTATAATCTGGCACAAACAGCTGAGTTTGATGTTAGTATAATCTTGCACAAACAGCTGAGTTTGATGTTAGTATTATCCGGCACAAACAGCTGAATTTGATGTTATTATAATCTGGCACAAAAAGCTGAGTTTGATGTTCTTATAATCTGGCACAAACAGCTGAGTTTGATGTTATTATAATCTGGCACAAAC
>JAAGZN010000946.1 GCA_024206165.1 Bacteroidota bacterium | reverse complement strand
TTTCGGTGTTTTGTCATTTTATATGGATGTGTGTCCTAAAAGGGTTCGGGAGGCAAGCATCTTGGTAATATTTTTTAGAGTTTACTATGCCTACGGCCATAGCACCCTGAGTATACCAGTTCTCGTCTGATCACTGAAGTCAATCCAGGTCGGGCCATGTCAGTACTTGGATGGGTGACTGCTTAGGAACACATGGTGCTGTAGGCTTTATTTTTTAATTTTCTAGGCTATCTCTTTTCATCGACAAATGGTTATCTGTCAGGTTAAACAAACTAACCATGAATTTTTTGCAGGAACTAATAAACTCCAACTACTGCAATACTAGGCCGGGGAAAAGCAGATTTCGTCTTGGAACTGACGGTTGTATGTTGGCGGTTATAGGATCTTGGAGACTTTGTTTCCATATTTCGATTCAATCTCATTCGATATGAATATAAGTCTTAAAAGGATAAGGAAGGCAAGCATCCTTTTAATATTTTTTACAGTGTACTCTTACTACGGCCATACCACCCTGATTATACCAGTTCTCGTCTGATCACTGAAGTCAAGCAGGGTCGGGCCATGTCAGTACTTGGATGGGTGACTGCTTAGGAACACATGGTGTTATAGGCTTTATCTTTTAAT
>JAAGZN010000945.1 GCA_024206165.1 Bacteroidota bacterium | reverse complement strand
TCACTGGAATACCTTTCCACAGTAAAATCCTTTACTCCACCATGATTTGGGTGCATTAAATATATGTTCAGTCATTGAAAATATAGTAATTAGATGAATCAAAATCCGACTTTCCTTGTCGAAGGGTGCACATGTCGGACCTGAACGACAATGCATTAACTGTAGTGAGACTCCAAATCTATACTAGCTCCTACTTGCAATTTCCCCGTTCATGTGTCATGGTGGCCATGGGCAGAGGTTCAGGGCAGGGCTGGTAAAAGATAATGTCTGGTGTAAACAGAGGCAGCAGGAGATAACTAAGCTGGGGATCACAGTGGATCAATAATTGTGAGATAGGCAGCCCAGATTACGTCTCACCTGGACTGTTGAGAATAAATATACCGAGGCCGCAGTGCCATGACATGGGTTGGAGAGGCGACCACCTGCCATGGTTATCGGCACTGGTGGGCCGGGAGTTTGACGTACCCGTCATGGGTGTCCGGCTTCAGGACCGGGCGCCTGAGGCAACCAGGGTCCTGAAAACACTTGGCTCAGGATTTGTGTAATTACGCAAGTTCCAGTCCACAACAAAGGCATACATTGCGTTTCCCCCTTTAGAAAATCCATCTACCATACCCCCTGTTTGGCCTCCTTAGTGGTCTCTGTGCGCATCTCATTCCTAGGCGTAAATGTTGAGATTCACCTCCCTTTCAGGAATTATTCCTATATGCGCAAATCCCAAACGCAAATCCAAAACGCAAATCCAAAATGCAGATTCAATTTCGCCGAAGAATGCACAGCACAGGATCATTGGTGATCGTGAATAAGATTAGTAGGCGTAAAAATGTGCAGAGGAAGGAACCAATCATAATCACTACCATTTCATATCATACCCAGTACCCTATCTGTGCCTTGCCTCCTCCTCGAATCCCTCGGGTTTCCCAAACGCAAAAGTGTGGTTGTCAGGGGGGAGATTGGAATTACCTACCCGCAGGCCGACTGCAACAGCCATTATTTACTGAAAAGCCACTAGACCACAAATATGTTGTTTATCAAATAGGAGTCGGTCAGCAGTGCCGAACCGGCACAAGGTGAATTCCTTAAAATGCGCATACACAAACCAACTTCACAGAGCTGGTAATTAAAACGCAAGGGAGTGGTTACTTGTACTTACGCTTCTGTGTAAAAGTGTGGTTCAAGTAAGCCTAACGTTCCGCAGGGCCGCTGGGGGATGAGGTGTCGTAATTAAGTAACTGCCCCACCACGGTAGCCATATCTTCAGAGCTGGCATCTAAAATCCAAAAGCAAAAG
>JAAGZN010000944.1 GCA_024206165.1 Bacteroidota bacterium | reverse complement strand
ACAAAATCGGCGAATGGTTTTTTCCCTTTTTTATTATTTTTGCGCAGCAAGACCTTTTGGGATTTAAAGGGAAAAAAGGGAATGAGCGTGAGGATGGAACGTAACGACGCATTGCGGAGTGGAGAGACGGACGAACACCTTGTTTCCTAGACTCTTTGAGTGAAAATTGGTGTTTTTAGGCTTTCATAAATCTTTTTTAATGTATTTGCTGTTTGTTTTCTTTAACTTATAGACCCTGATTTTATTTTCATTTGAAGAAAATTTTGTTAATCTATACTAGAATTTAATATCTTTACAAATATAATATTAAAAATATTTGATCCGGAGTTCGGAAATTCTAAATGGTAGATTTAAGTAAGTATTTAGATATGTATATACAGAAAATAAATCTTTTATGTCTTATTTTTTTAATTTTAGGGTGTAATAGTTATACATCAAAAAAAAGCAGAATGCACAATACCGATCTCCTGCAGATTAATGAAATGTCATCTAGTATAGATAAAAAATTTTATAAATATCTTAATAATTTAGAAGATACTTTTGATTATAAGCCATTTGATAAATTAAGTTCATTAAAAATTTCATCATATTTAGGATGTTACAATACTTTTAGGCATAGTTTTTTCAAAAAAAATCGGGATTTCTTTAAAAGTAATAGCGAAACTTTAGATTCAATAGACTTTCTTATAGACAAAAATTGTTTGTTTTCAAAATATAACTTTAGCTTACCTAACATTTATAAAGGTAATATAGAAAGGATAAGAAACAAGTTGCAAATTATTGATAAAAAAAAACAACTTTTAGTGAATAATTATTTAATTGAAATAAAACAGATTTATTTAAATAAGATTGCTATTGCAAAGTTAATCTGTGAGTATTTATTAAACTGTAAAATGAATGAATTAAATAAAGATTTATTTTTTTACTATGTCAAAATTGATCAAAATATTAATATTGCTCCAGATATTATTTTGAATCTTGTATATACATATTATGAAGACAAGCATGAAATTCCGTTTTTATATAAAATAAAAAGTTTAAACCTATTTTTAAAAACAATTACGATATCAGATGACTCCGGACTTTTAAAAAATACAATTGATAAATGCTGTTTAGTACAAAAGGCTTTTCAATGAAGCATTTGTCAATAATCCAGAGCTTTTTTTGTTATTTCAAACAAATATTTGCTTTTTCTAGCATCCGTTTAATTATTTTTATTCCTCTGAAATGTTTATTTGAGTTTATTTTTTTATTGGCTTCAATCGTTTCTTGCAACTCCGCTTTAAAGTACTTAGATAACTCAGCCAAAAATTGTTCATCATTTTCATAAGTTATATACCCATTATCATTTTTAACAACATTATTCCATTCTTCATTTTGACAAATTTCATTTACAATATTTCGTATATGATTTTCTCCAGCTATACATAATCCAGATCTGGTTCTGTCAAAAATTTTATCTAGGTAATAAAACTCTAATAGAGCATCCATCATTTCAATGAATATTGGTTCTAAATTACCATATTCTGATATTAATTTTTGAGTATTATACAGTTTTTCATACATAGGTTTTGTTGTCTGTATTCTTTGCATAAGTATTTTATAATTGTCTGAAGATGCTTTGCTTATTTTAGGTTTAGTGTATTTTGCTAGTATATCAAAGTAATATTTAAAATCACTTATTTTTGTTATGGGTTTATAGTCTAATTTTGTTTTTAATTCCCAAATTTCATCGTAAATACAATTTAAGAAATAATTTGTATCATCGTCCATACTACTATTTCTAGCATCTATACCAAAAGCAGGAAAACAACAATGCTTAACAAACTGGTTATTTACTCCATGGATAATTTGATCATGGGTACAAGGATCTAACATTAAATCTAAATTTACATTTTTTTCTGTGGCTAGATACGGAATCTTTTGGATTGTACTTTGTCTACTGTATACACTTTTAAAGTGTTTGATAAATTTATTTGCTAGTTTATCAGAAGTTCCACTTTTATTATAAGAATGTTGAGTTCCAATCAGATAAGTATACCTTCCTGTTGATTTATTTCTAAAAACATAAAGATTCATAGCATAATCATTTTTTATATGATCTAATAATTTATCTATATCTTCATCAATGCTATTATCTTTCTCTTCTATAGTTGAATTTAAATCTAAATTAATGGTGCAAGCACTAGAAGGTTGATTCATATTTTTTTTGTTTGGAGAGTCTCCCCTAGAACAAGAAAAAAATACACTTAATATAAAAGGGATAATAAAGATTAGTTTCATAATTTTACATTCATTAAATTTTACAAAATATAGAAATACAAAATTACAAAAAATATTAATAAAATAAAAATAATACAATATAACAGTATTAAATATGGGATAATTTAATATACAGTATTTGTATAATTATTTTTTTATCTAAAAAAAAAAGAGAGGCAAATTGCATATTTGCTCAATACATGCAATTTATTATTAGAATATTTATGTAATTGTTATATAGCAAGAAATTAAAAAAAAATTTAAAAAAATTTTCGGATGTTATATGTGGTAAGTAAATTTTATAAATATAAGAAGAAACAATGATTGATAAATCATCCTAAAGTGACATGGATGACATGCTAAAACTTTTGACGGAATAAGGTTTTATAATCTTCTATTACCTTCTCTCAAAATAACTCATCCCAGTATTATTGGTATTAATATTTTTTATTTTAGGTTTCCTGGCAATATGCGGAGCAATAACAAGAGCAACAATAGTAGAAAGCTTAATCAGGATGTTCATAGAGGGCCCACTAGTATCCTTAAAGGGGACACCTACGTTTTCGCTCCTTTTGCTCATAATCACAGCTTCAATATAGCAACTTTATCCCAATGGATGAAATTTTTCTATCGCACTTTTTAGATCTTCTATGTCTAAATTGGCATACTTCTGGATTGTATATGCACTTTTAAAGCCTCCTAGATATTGAGCTTTTCTTATTCCGTGTTGTTTATACCAGATAGCATATCGGCTTTGTCTTAGTTGATTTAGGCTCTTTAGGTTTATTTCATTCTCTTTTAACTGGTTCTTTAATCTTTTGGTTATATACTGAAGCTGATTTATTAATGTCCTTTCTTTATCTGTAAATAAGTTATTTTTATATGGTTTATGTATATTTTCGATATAATGATTGAATGGCAAGATTTGATGAGGTTCTAATTTTATTATTCTACTTTGACCTCTTATTGTTTTTGGATTGGCTATTATTTCTCCTTTTTTAAGATTTATATCTGTAGTTTTTAAATTAAGGATACTTTGAATATCCAGTGCTTGATAAATTATTAGACCTAATATTAATTTATCTGTTTCTTTATAAGTACCTATTTCTTTTGATTTATATATGTCATATATCTTATCTAAATCCTCAATTGAAAATAAATTAGGTTTATTTTGTGTTATTCCTATCAATCTAAGTCCTAGCGCTGGATTATCTAAATATTTGTATTTATAATAATGCTCTAAGTGTTTCAAGACTATATTTATGCTGACTTTTTTGTATTTCAGACTTTGAAGATAACCTACGTAGTTTAAAATATCTTGATATTTTGCTTCTTGTATTATAAGATTTTTTGTTTCTAACCAATTTGTGTAGTTCCTTATTGTTCTTTGTATTTCATTTATTGTTTTTTCTGTAAAACATTTTCTTGATAGGTATTGATTCAGATTTTCCATTTTTTAGTTGGTATTTGAGTATATAATTGTGTTGTATCTAAATTTTTATGTCCTAATAATTGACCTATTTGTTCTAATTGCATTCCTTGTTCTAATAAATGTGTTCCTAAACTATGTCTTAACATATGCAATGTAACAGGTTGGTTACAATTGAACTTTCCCTCCAAAACCCTCAAAATATAAACAAGATCTTGGTTTATTTATATATTGAATCTATTTTTAGATTTGTAGAGAATATAATTTCATTTTAAAATACATATTTAAAAACAGGATATCATTTT
>JAAGZN010000943.1 GCA_024206165.1 Bacteroidota bacterium | reverse complement strand
CTCGTTGGATAAATGATTATAATTATGATTTTCCACATCAGAGCCTTAATTATTTAACACCTAATCAATATTATCATAAAGAACTTAAAGTTGCTTTATAAAACTCTCCCATTTTTTTTTGACTAAAAGGGGTACATTACAAAGTCTGTTATGATAGACCTAGTTATCTTAAGTTGATACTTGAAAAGAGATTGGTTATTGTTAATATTATTTTCATTGATCAGAAAATTTCTTGTAAGATAATTATATTCTAAATTAAGACGATTATTTGTAAAGCTAAGAAGAGTATAGCCATAAATTATTATAGTAATAAGGCTTGCTAAAAAAAATAAAATAGAAAAAGGCAGGTAAATACTTAATGACAATATTAAAGCAGTCGCTATAAGAGTGAAAATAGCTATCTTAAAAATTAATATTCGTTTAAAAAAAATATTGATTTTTTTTTGCTGTGACGAGAAAAATGCTGTTTCGTCATCAATAATTTTTATCAAATAATCTTTGATACTTATACTCTGGTCTTTGCTATTCTTAAAATATTTGCTGTTGTGCAATATTTTTTTATTTAGATGAGGAGAATTTAAGAGCCTATTAATAATTGGTTTCTTTGGATCGTCAATATTATTTAGAGGAAGCATAGATATAAGATGTTGGCTATCAAGAGGAATATACAAGTTATCACTGGCCCCTCTTAAATTGGCTGTTTCATTGTTAATTCCTATCGCAAGCCTTGTTTTTACTGTGTCTCGCACTTGCTTAGCTTTATTGTGCAATTTAATGGAAAAGACATTATTATTTAGTTCCGTAATACTGGAAATAGTATAATTAGCTAAATTTTTAAATTGTGGATATAACTTAGTTGCCCAAAATATATAGAAAGTATATTTGCCAAGAGAAGTCTCAGGATAGTAAGGTTTTTCTTCTATATATTTAAGTAAAGAGTCATAGGTCGTATTATCTTCTAAAAAGAGTTCTTTAAAAGTATTTATATCATCAGCAACCTTAAGCGTAATGTTTTTGTATAAGTCATTACCAAAAAGGGAGTTAGCATCTCCATTATGGTAGTGTAATAAAATTGTATCATAGATAATAAAAGATACGATTGAAGAAAAGAGAGTTATTTGTTTCGTAAAAATGACATTAGCGTTCTGTATATATTTTGAATTAATATAAAACTTTTTAAATATAGTATATAAGCTATCTATTAAATCTTTATCCTCATTTTCTAAAAGTATTTTTAGATAGACATTTAAAGCTATATCATTGCCATTATAAAAAACTTGTGTAATTTCAAAGATATGAGATGATTCATTTATTTCTGTATATTTTTTAAGAAAATTAATAAATTGAGCATTATTAATATCGGGAACGAGCTTCTCTGTTTCATATTTTTGCTCAATTATTTTTTCTTCGTTTTGAAAGTTTGGATTTCTATCCTCAAGCTCATTAGGGGGGGTATTTTTTATCCTAGCATGTAGCTCACCTATATCAAAAGGTGCATTATCATAGTAGGAGTTGTTTTTATTACTCTCAGTTGTGATAGCATAGATATTAAAAGCCTCATGCATGAATATCATATTTAAATAGTCCTTATTTTGCAATAAAGGTGAGATGGTATTATTTTCTAGGTTGAAGGGGGATTGCAGAATATCTCTACTTTGGTCTATACTGTCATTATTGCTTGATAAAAAGGAATGAGTATTTATTGATTGTTGTGTTTTATTTTGTGTTAAAGATAAATAATTGGGGTTTTTTTGTGCGGGAGAGACTTGGTGATTTTGAGGGGTTGGATTATTTTTAGGGTTATAATGGACTAGGGGCTCCATTGAGGGAGGGGGGGGTTATTAGTTAGGAGGGGAGTCTCAAGTAGAGGCAGTATTTCAAGTTTTAAATCTTCAATGTCGTAAATACTATCAATATCGCTGGATGCTGACTCGTTATTATTCAAATCTATCATGTCTTGATTGTAGTAGTATTTTAATATTTTATGCCATGCCCAATTTTCAGGCGTATCTGGTAAGTCAGCAAAAATTTTCTCAAAATGAAGTCGATGGTACTCATCCGCTAAGACAGCCTCATGTGCCTCAGAATCACTCAAATTATATTCAACTTTTTTAAAATATTCATAGATTTCATGAAATATTGTAAAATCACATTTAGGCATATTAAAACTATTATCGGATAATGAAAAATCCAGACTCTTTAAAATATTCCCTCATAAACATAAGCTAAAATCACCTTCCCGTTGCAATAAAGTCGCATTATTTTCATTTTTATCACCAGTAATTTTGTATATTTTAAGATAGTCATAGATACTATTTTCTGAACTT
>JAAGZN010000942.1 GCA_024206165.1 Bacteroidota bacterium | reverse complement strand
CGGAGTGGATTAGAGGCCAATTGGAAACAATTTATATTTGGTCGATCTGGACCAAAAACCATGGGCTAACCATCAGGCTTTTTTCAAATTTTTGGCTAATTTCGAAAGAAATTTTTTTTGGTGGTTTTATGAGTTTTATAAGGCTTTTATTGCCTAATATTGCTCTGTAAACAGTCTAGAGTGGATAAAAGGGCAATTTGGAACAACTTATTTTTGGTCAATCTGGACAGAAAACCATGGGCTAACCATCAGGCTTTTTCCAATTTTTGGCTGATTTCGAAGGAAATTTTTTTGGTGGTTTTATGAGTTTTGTAAGGCTATTATTGCCTAATATTTCTCTGTAAACAGTCTGGAGTGGATTAAAGGGCAATTTAGAACAACTTATTTCCTGTCAATATGGACAGAAAATCATGGGCTAAACAAAAGGCTTTTTTCCAGTTTTTTGCTGATTTCGAAGGAAATGTTTTTGGTGGTTTTATGAGTTTTGTAACGGTATTATTTCCTAATATTGCTCTGTAAACAGTCTGGAGTGGATTAAAGGGCAATTTGGAACAACTTATTTTTGGTCAATCTGGACAGGAAACCATGGGCTAACCATCAGGCTTTTTTCCAATTTTTGGCTGATTTCGAAGGAAATTTTTTTGGTGGTTTTATGAGTTTTTTTAAGGCTATTAT
>JAAGZN010000941.1 GCA_024206165.1 Bacteroidota bacterium | reverse complement strand
TTTGACTCAACAGTATCTTTTCCCATGTTCACAGAACTCAGTGAAGAAAAATCGTCCTCAATATATCTTGAAATAATATTAAGAGAAATGGCCAGAATATGCCCGAAAATTAAAACCTGCATGATCCTGACGTGATTTGAACACGCAACCTTCTGGACTGGAGCCATACGCGCTACCATTGCGCCACAGAGTCGTTATATTTATCACACACCAAGAAATTTCCAAACTGCATTTGCACTAACGTTAACTCAAAGACTCGGTAGGTGTAAACAAATGACTTGGCATTGGTTTGATCTTTAACAAAAAGACAAAATTGAACAAAAGAAAATTCATTTTAGAAACCTGTTTCAAAAAGTAAACTTCACCAACATTAAGCAGGTATAAGATTTCTGAACATATCCTTTTTAACTCAACAGTGCCTTTTCCCATGTTCACAGAGCTCAATGAAGAAATATCGTCCTCAATATATCTTAAAATATTATTAAGAGAAATGGCCAGAATATGCCCAAATATTAAATCCTGCCTGACCCTGACGTGATTTGAACACGCAACCTTCCGGACTGGAGCCAGACGCGCTACCATTGCAACACAGAGTCGTTATATTAATCACAAACGAAGAAATTTTCAAACTCCATTTGCACAAACATTAACTCAAAGACTCAGTTAGTGTAAAAAAATAACTTGGCTTTGGTTTGATTTTTAACAAAAAGACAAAAAGGCGCAAAAGAGATATGCTTTTAGAAACCTGTTTCCAAAAG
>JAAGZN010000940.1 GCA_024206165.1 Bacteroidota bacterium | reverse complement strand
GGTAAGTATGAAGTGCACAGTGTTGTGATTTGAAGCCCGACTCTCAGAGGAGATCATGATGATTGTGGGAGGATGCAGAAAGCACGGGTTTTGCAGCAAAAATACATCTCATCGACGAGAAACACGAAATGAGGGGTTCCCAAGAGGGTTGTTTCTCGTGACAAGCTAAGGCAGCTATCATTTCTAAAAAACTGGTGTGTGCCAGTTTTTTGTAAGAATGCTGGAACTGCTTTTTAAGCAACCAGGGTAGTCTCTGCTCAATTCGAATAGTTTTTAAAAAACAATGAGAAAATGCTCACAGACACTGAAAATCTTAGCTAGGCATTTCTTATAGAAGCCAACTTTATTTAGAAATCATTGCTGAAGAAGTGTGAATTTTTAGAGGGTATAAGGCAATAAGGCCTTGTGAGTAAGATTTTAATTTTATAAGAAACTAAAGAAAGAAGGCCTGTAGTTAGAACGCTTTGTTAGGACTTGAAAGTAACTCACAATTTTGAGAATGAAGCAGCTTACC
>JAAGZN010000939.1 GCA_024206165.1 Bacteroidota bacterium | reverse complement strand
AGGTAGAACATTACAATAATTTTATAACAAATAAGACACGGAAGTAATAATATTAATAACAATAACAACAGCATATATAAGTAGCATATATTTAATGCTTAAAGAATAATTAACACGCACATATTTAAAGCCAATATAAGCTCCTTATGGGAGCTTTTTTTGTACCCTATAGTCAAGTATCAATAATATTATAACAGTTATGTAATAAGCTTATAATGAGTAATAATAATGATAATGGATTTAACCACTTTTTTATTTCCCCTACAACTATTTCCCCCTATACTTATTAACATCTTTTCACTACTTATCAACATATAAATTTAGAGCGTATGACATTTTGTACTGACATAAGACTAACTGTCACTGACACTGTGTCATTAACGTAATATGAGTATCGGTGGTGTTGAGTTAGCCAGTGTAGAGTTTTCAATGACATTGACTGAGCTGTTTAATATGAGGGGGTGTACTTCTGTTTAATATGAGGGGGTAAGCGAAATATCTTTTTGCTTGAGACGTACATATTAAATTTAGAAATATAATTTTTCTGGTTTAGTTATAAGCTCGGACAATCACAAATTGGGAGAGCTTTCATTAGTCCTCGCTAGAAGACACTTGTTACGGTTCGTTGGCTCT
>JAAGZN010000938.1 GCA_024206165.1 Bacteroidota bacterium | reverse complement strand
TTATAAAATATTATAGAAAAAATACAATCGGCATCTATCACTAATAAAATATGTTGATATAAAATGAGAAAACCTATTTTGATAATAAAAATTTGATGCTAAAATATTAAAAATTAAGAGTTTTCTATCAGGCACTAATTAGAAAATTGAATAAGGTTGCAATTTAATCTTTAAATATTAATAATTTTAATTAAAAAATATTTTGAACTAAAAAATATAATTTATTTATTTATATATTTAACAATAAAAAAAATAGATTAATATTATTTTTTAATAGCAAACAATCACTTGAGCTTTCTAATATGATGAATATATCATTTTTAATATTACGAAAATTTATCGAAAGGAAATTTATAATTTTAAATATATTAATCATTAATTTTTTTAATTTTCAAAGTGTCCATTCTGGAAACTTATCTAAATCTTTTAATGAAGAAGAAGTTATAAATATTTTATCACAAATAAGTGAATTTTATAAAAGTTTTGAAAATTTTAAAATTCAATTTATTTGTTTACGAAAAGAACCTGAAATTGAAAAAATTGAGAAAAAACAAGGATATCTTATAATTGAAAATGATTCTAAGGAAGCAACCAATAATTATATTTTAGATATTAATGATACTTATACTGTCACAGATGGAGAAACAAAATGGACTTATATAAAATCTGTAAATGAAGTTAATATAAGTGATTATGATTCAAATGATGATGATGAAAAATTAATATCAAAAATCAAAAATACATTAATGTATCCTACAGAGTGGTTAAAGCCTGTTTTGCATGAAGAGAAAAATAAAATTCATATAATTGAATTAGAACCATATGAAGAAGCAAATCAAATTAATGATAGAAACATTGATGATTCTGAAAATTCAGAAGAAGCAGAAATAGATAGAATCATTTTAGAAATCAAAAAAGACACCAAAGAAATTATTAAATGGAGAATTGATATGGAAGATGGAATACAATATACTTACATAATCAAAAAGTTTGTTCCTAATCTTAAGATAGGAGATAATTTTTTTAGATTTGATCCTAGTAATTATGATAATATAATAATTAATGATTTGAGATAATTAAAAAATCTTGAGAAAAGATAATCTTACTTAAATCTATTTTTCTTAATATAAATTTTGTAAACCTAAACACAAAATAACACTCATTATTAGAAGTATCTTATTAGACTCATAAAAATAATTGATATTAAATATTCAAATTAAATATTTTTGCAACTTTATGTAACTATGTAAGTTATGCTGTTATGCTATATTTTCCAATTGTCATGTTGAGCAAAGCGAAACATCTATTAAAGAAAAACATATGTGTTTAAAAAAGAGATCTTTCACTGCATTCAAGATGACATAGGTTTTATTTTCAAAAATGGCAAATTTTAAAATAATTTAATTTATTATGCTCCAAATTAAAGAAGATCTGCTCCAATATATATGGCAATATCAAAGATTTAATAACAAAAATTTATATTCTAATAATAAAAAAACAATTTCTATTATATATCCAGGCAACTTAAATACTTCTGCTGGACCAGATTTTATAAATTCTAAAATTTCTCTTGATGGCATAATTTTGCATGGACATATTGAAATTCATATTAATTCTTCAGATTGGTATAAACATAAACATGAAAAAGATAATAGATATAATAATGTAATTTTACATGTTGTTTGGAATGATGATATTCTTCTAACTAAAAGAAAGGATAATACACATATCCCAACAATTGAATTAAAACATAAAATTTCTAATAGATTATTAAAATCTTATAAACGCTTAAAAGACTCACAATCAGATATCCCTTGTAGCAAATATATAAACTCAATAGAAAATATCAATAAACTTTCAATGCTTGAAAAAGCTATGTTTCAAAGACTTAACAATAAAAATAATCTTGTTAATCAATTATTATTACAAAATAATGGAGATTGGGAAGAAACAGCTTTTCAATTATTGGCCCATACTTTTGGGTTTAAAATAAATTCAAATAACTTGTTAGAATTAAGTAAAAGCATTAATTACAAAATTCTTAAAAAACATGCCACCAAACTTATTGAATTAGAATGTCTTTTGCTAGGACAAGCTAATTTATTGCCAGAAGAAAATTTTGATGAATATGTCTTAGACCTCAAGAAAAATTATAAATTTTTTAAAATAAAATATAATTTAAAACCAAGTAAAATTGTTTATGAACAATGGAAATTTTTTAGACTACGACCTGCAAATTTCCCAACAATAAGAATATCTCAGCTGGCAAGTTTAATTCATAAAAATAAAAATATCTTCAATTTATTAGTAAACAGTTCTAAATATGAAATTTATAATTTATTTAATTTAACACAATCTGAATATTGGACTGAGCACTATACCTTCTTAAAGAAATCTAAAACTAAAATATCAGGATTAGGTAACTCTAGTATTGAAAATATCATGATTAATGCCATTGTTCCACTGCTTGTTAGTTATGGGAAATTTAAGGAGGATCATTTATATGTAGATAAAGCTTTACAGATTTTACAATCTATCCCTCCAGAAAAAAATAATATTTTAGATAAATGGAAAAGATTAAATATAAAAATTGAAAACGCTTTTGATTCCCAAGCTTATATCGAACTTTATAATAATTTTTGTAGTAAAAAGAAATGCTTATCTTGTAATATTGGTTGCATAATTTTAGGAAGAAGTGATAAATTTGAAGATCTTTTAGATGCATCTTTAAATAATAAGAATATTAAAAATGAATGAGCATATATCTATACCAGTTAAAGAAGTAGGACCTATAAAAATTGTTGGTAATCTTTTAAATGATGAATTTATAGTTCCATTAGCAACATATGAAACCCCATTATGGTCATCAGTAAATAGAGGAGCAAGATTAAGTAGACATTCAGATGGTATTAAAGTATCTCTTATTGATGATAAAATGACAAGATCTATAATACTAGAATCTGATAATATAGAAGATATTTTAAAAGTTAAAAATGAACTTAATTTTAGAAAAAAAGAATTAGATCAAATTGTAGGAAATACTAGCAATTATGCAAAACTCAAAACTTTTAACATACAAATAGTTGGTAATCTTTTATATATAAGGTTTGAATTTGAAACAGGAGAAGCTAGCGGTCATAATATGGTTACCAAAGCTTCAGATCTATTAATTTCTAGGATTTTAAATAATTATAAAAATTTACATTATGTTTCCGTTTCAGGTAATTTATGTACGGATAAAAAAGTAAGTTGTATAAATGGAATATTAGGCAGAGGAAAAAATGTAATAGCCGAAATTAATATATCGGAATCATTATGCAAAGAGATTTTAAAAACTACTCCGAAAAAGATTAATGAATTAAATATTAAAAAAAATCTAATTGGATCGATACTATCAGGAAGTATAAGATCTGCAAATGCTCATTATGCAAATATTTTATTGGCTATGTATCTTCCATTAGGTCAAGATGCTGCTAATATTATTGAAGGTTCTCAAGGAATAACATATACAAAAGTAAAAGATGATGGATCTTTATATTTTTCAGTAAATTGTCCTAACATTATTGTTGGAACTATTGGAAATGGTAAAGAGCATATTTTCGTAGAAGAATATTTAAAAAAATTGAAATGTTTTGAAAAAAAAGACAATATAAATAATTCCCAAAAATTAGCAGGTATTATTGCTTCAACCATATTATGTTCGGAAATTTCATTATTAGCCGCATTGACAAATCAAGGAGAACTGATGAAAGCTCATGAATTGTTAGAACGTAAATTTATTAACTTATAAACAAGATATCTTTATTAAAAATTATGAAAATAGGTATAGATAAAATTTCTTTTTATATCCCAAATTATTATTTGGATTTAAAATTATTGGCTCAACAAAAGGGATTACCTCTAGATAAATTTGAGACCAGTCTTGGACAAAACAAAATAGCTTGTTTGCCTCCAAATGAAGATATAATTACAATGGGAGCAAATGCTGCACATAATATTATTGAAGATAATGATAATATTGATCTTTTAATTTTTGCAACAGAAAGTTCTTTTGATCAATCTAAAGCTTGTAGTATCTATATTCATAATTTATTAAAATTAAATCCAAAATGTAGATGTATTGAAGTAAAACAAGCTTGCTATAGCTCTACAGCTGCTCTTAGAATAGCATTAAATCATGTAAAAGTTAATCCTAACAGCAGAGTGTTAGTAATAAATTCAGATGTTTCTAGATATGGTTTGAATACTCAAAGCGAACCTACTTCTGGATGTGGTGCAGCTGCGTTTATTATTTCAAAAGATCCAAATATTATTCAATTTGATGATATTTCTGGTTTTGTTACCAAAGATATAATGGACTTTTGGAGTCCTAATTATATTGATGGAGCTCTTGTTGATGGTAAAACTTCAATCAAATATTATTTTGATACTCTTAAAGAGTCTTGGTTTAAATATAAAGAACTTTCTAAACGTAATTTATTAGATCATCATAAATTATGCTTTCATTTACCTTTTTCTAAAATTGCATTAAGAGCATATAAGCAATTATGTAATTTAGAAAATGTTGAATTTGATTCAGAAATTGTTAGTTCCGGACTCTTATATAATAAAGACATTGGTAATACTTATACAGCTTCCCTATACATTTCTTTATTGTCACTATTAGAAAATTCTGAAGAAGATTTAGTAAATAAAAGAATAGGATTTTTTGCTTATGGATCTGGATGTGTTGCTGAATTTTTTAGTGGAACAGTTACTGAAAACTATGATCAGAATATATTAAATAATCTTCATTTTAATATGATTGACAAAAGAGAGTCTATTGGCATTAATAAATATGAATACTTCTATAATTTTTCAAAATCATATCCCTTAGATGGTTCTCAATTAATTTTAAATTATAATAGTAATTCTAAGTATATATTAATGGAGATTAATAATCATAAAAGAATTTATGGTATTTCTGATAAATTGGGGAAAATGGTCAATAAAGAAAAAGCAGAATTTAAATTAGTAGATTAAACAAATAAAACTAAATGAAATATAGAGATAATTAATATTTGATTTTTAATATAAATAAAATTCCTATCTTCCTGAACAAAGTGAAGGATCTGATTTTTGATACTTGTTTTTATTAAAAAAAATAGATATTTCGTTTCACTCAATATGACAGGATAAGTTTTTTGTAATAATGAGAGTTTATTAATTAAATACTTCTATATAAACTAGTTAAAATATATTTATGACACAATTACTCATTTCTAAAACTAATTATTCAAAAAATACTGAATATTTAAAAATTCTTAAATCTATAAATAGCATAAAAGTGCCTGGCAAAATAATACTAACTGGAGAATATTCGGTATTATTTGGTAAGCATGCTATAGCATTTCCTATAAATAAATATTTATATTGTCACATTAAACAAAATTTTTCTAATACTCTATTAATTGAACTTAATGATTTAAATATCAAAAGAACCTTTTCCTTAAATGAAATAATTATTAAAGGAAAAATTATTGAAGATTGTTATCACAAAAATGAATTGATTATTATTGATCCCTTAGATTTTGTTGTTTACTTGCTTTATAAATTTCAGACTACTTTTTCTGTTTCAATTAAAGATATTTCAATTACAATAAGTTCTGAAATACTAATAAATCATGGTTTAGGATCATCTGCAGCGATAATAGTGTGTTTAATAAAAGCATTATCTAAATTTTATAATTTACAAATTTCTAATAGTTCTTTTATAGATTTTGCAATTAAAATAGAAAATATAATACATAAAAAATCAAGTGGTGTTGATATAAATACTATGGAGGCGCTGCAAAAGTCTGGCCTACCTATAAAAAGTTATAAAAAAGGTTTCCTCTCATGAAGTATCTTTTTTAAAATCCATTTTTTAAATTAACGATTCCTGTTATTATTGCCATTTTTATTGCATAGCTCGG
>JAAGZN010000937.1 GCA_024206165.1 Bacteroidota bacterium | reverse complement strand
TTATAAAATATTATAGAAAAAATACAATCGGCATCTATCACTAATAAAATATGTTGATATAAAATGAGAAAACCTATTTTGATAATAAAAATTTGATGCTAAAATATTAAAAATTAAGAGTTTTCTATCAGGCACTAATTAAAAAAGTATTTTAAAATTTTATAATTCCATTCGGAGTAATATTATAATTCATAGAAATATCATTAATATTTATATCATCAATTTGTTTTAGTGGCTCAAAAAAAGTCAATGCAATTTTTAAGGCATTTTTATCACAAGTCCGTAAAAATCTATCGTAGTACCCTTTACCATAACCAATTCTAAAACCTCTTTTATCACAAATTATAGCAGGAACTATTATTAAATGTAATTTTTTAGGGTTTAAAATTTTGTATTTAATTGGTTCTTCTATTTTAAAAATATTTTTTTCCAAAATTGTATTTTTATTAAGAATACAATTGATCAATTCAAAGTTGGAATTTATTTTAGGCACACAAACTAAAGGTTCTTTTTTTTCAATTTCTTTGAGAATTTGCCAAGTATCGACTTCTTTAGTTTCATTTCTAGAAAGGTAAATATGTAATTTTGTCTTAGAAGAAATTATGAAATGTTTGATAAATAAATTTAAAATGTTTTTATTCTTTTTATCATATTCCTCTTTGCTCAACTTTTGTCTTTTATTTAAATAGTCTTTCCTTAATATCTCTTTATTCATTAAAATTAAGTTATGGAATATAAAAAATTAAAAAAAGTTTTAATCCTAAACATAAAGAATAAATTCTTATAAATATTCTTTAGAAAAGTTTTATATAAATAATATAATATTTTTAAAAATTACAAAATAATTATTAATATCATTATTAAACTAAAAAATGATAGAATAAATTTATAAAAAAAGCCCAGCAAAAAAACTGAGCTTTTCAAATAAAAGAAATGAAGTAATCTTACATCATGCCACCCATTCCTCCCATTGGAGGCATAGCAGGGGCAGGGGCTTTATTTTCTTCAGGTTCTTCAGCTACCATACATTCTGTAGTTATTAAAAGAGAAGCGATAGAAGCAGCATTTTCTAAAGCTAATCTAGTAACTTTGGTAGGATCGATAACTCCAGCTTCATAAAGATTTTGGAATTTATTATCTCTAGCATTATAACCATAGTCTCCTTTGCCATCTCTAACTTCTTTAACAATAATAGAAGGCTCTTCGCCAGCATTAGAAACGATAGTTCTTAAAGGAGCTTCAAGAGCAAATCTGATAATATTAACACCTGTTGCTTCATCTTCATTTTCAGTATCAATATTATCTAAAGCAGAAGTAGCTCTAATTAAAGCAGTACCACCTCCAGGAACAACACCTTCTTGCACAGCAGCTCTAGTAGCAGCAAGAGCATCATCCAATCTATCTTTGATTTCTTTCATTTCTACTTCAGTTGCAGCACCTACATATAATATAGCAACACCACCAGATAATTTAGCTAGCCTTTCTTGAAACTTTTCTTTATCATAATCAGAAGTTGTATTCTCTATTTGAGCTTTAATTTGATTAATTCTAGCTTCAATATTAGATCTTTCTCCATTACCACCAACGATGATAGTATTTTCTTTATCAATATTAACTTTTTCTGAAGATCCAAGATAATCTATTGTAGCATTTTCGAGTTTATAACCTCTTTCTTCAGAGACTACAATACCACCAGTTAAAGTAGCAATATCTTCTAGCATTTCTTTTCTTCTATCTCCAAAACCAGGAGCTTTAACCGCAGCAATTTTTAGAGTTCCTCTTATTTTATTAACAACAAGAGTAGCTAAAGCTTCACCATCAATATCTTCAGCAATAATTACAAGAGGCTTACCTGTTTGAGAAACAACTTCTAAGATAGGAAGCAATTCTTTCATTGCAGAGATTTTCTTATCACAAAGAAGAATATAAGGATTTTCAAGTTCAGCTTCCATTTTTTCTGTATTTGTAACAAAATAAGGAGAAAGATAACCTCTATCAAACTGCATCCCTTCAACCACTTTAACTTCAGTGTCAGTACCTTTAGCTTCTTCAACAGTGATAACACCATCTTTACCAACTTTATCCATTGCATCTGCAATCATCTGACCAATTTTTTTATCATTGTTTGCAGATATAGTACCTACTTGTTCTATTTCATTTTGACCACTAATTTTTTTAGAATCTTTATTTAATTGAGCAACAACCGCTTTAGTCGCTTTATCAATTCCTCTTTTAAGATCCATAGGATTAGCTCCTGCTGCAACATTCTTTATTCCTCTTGAAAATATAGCTTGAGCAAGTAATGTAGCTGTTGTTGTTCCATCTCCTGCACTATCTGCAGTTTTAGAAGCAACTTCTTTAATTAACTGTGCCCCCATATTCTCTATAGGATCTTTTAATTCTATTTCTTTTGCAACAGATACACCATCTTTTGTTACTGAAGGAGCACCAAATTTTTTGTCTAATATAACATTACGACCTTTAGGTCCTAAGGTTATTTTTACTGCATTAGCCATAGTATCAACTCCTTTTTTAAGTTTTTCTATAGCTTCTGAACTAAATAATATATTTTTTGCCATTTTATTTCTTTTTTTCGTTAAACATTCGATTAATCAAAATTCATCTAATTTTTATACAACCGCATAAATATCTGATTCATTCATGATCATATATTCCATATCATCAATTGTAATTTCTGTACCAGCATATTTACCATATAAAACAGTATCCCCAACTTTTACTTCCATTGTTTTGTCTTTTTTTCCTGGTCCAACAGCTACAATCGTTCCTTTGTGTGGTTTTTCTTTTGCTGTATCTGGAATTATTATTCCTCCTGATGTTTTTTCTTCAGATGCTGATGGTTCTATTAAAACTCTATCAGCTAAAGGTTTTACATTTACTTTGCTCATAATGATAATAAATTTAGATTAATTTAACATACAATAAATTTTTATTGAATTTTCTATAATTTATATACTCATAAATTATGCCATTAATTTTTTATGTCATTAATATGTGATTCTTTATTTAATGAAATACTTTTATTTTATATTTCAATTTTTCATTTATATATCTTTGGATATTTAATATGTTGATTAATTGACTTAAGATATTTTAATTAAATTTTAGGATTTTAAGGCTTAGAATACATTAAGTTTAGACTTATTAATTATTTTCAAATTTAATTTGTTGTAAGTAATTTTATCAAAATATTAAATCTTAATTATAAATTTTATTTATGACATTATGGCAAGTTTATATTATATTATGCATTAAAAAATTTTAAATTTCAAATATGAAAACCTCATTAAATCACTTACCAAAAGATAAAATATTACAGATAGAATGGAGGCGCTGCAAAAGTCTGGCCTACCTATAAAAAGTTATAAAAAAGGTTTCCTCTCATGAAGTATCTTTTTTAAAATCCATTTTTTAAATTAACGATTCCTGTTATTATTGCCATTTTTATTGCATAGCTCGG
>JAAGZN010000936.1 GCA_024206165.1 Bacteroidota bacterium | reverse complement strand
GTTTATTCCGCCATTTTTTAGCAAGAATGCGAAGAAAAACAAAATGCTATAGCAAAAGTACAGAAATGCTAGAGTATTCTATTAAACTTTTAATGGCTAAATGGAATGGAGAGATATCTATATTAAATTAACAATACCAAATATAAATGTAAGATTTAGAAGAATAAAATATTTTTCAGATTGTGATAGAGAAATCTGCAGATATATAAAAAGAGGATTCCCAGTTATAGCTTTATTAATTAAATCTGCAAAAGAAATGCATTATGTAAATATAGTTGCAATAGATCCAGATGATCAAGGAGGAGCAAATAATTATATAATTTTAGATACAGATGGTAGATTATATAAAATTAGTTACGAAAATATGCGGGATTGTATGAAAAATACTATTCCAGTAGGGACTGTTTTATTTGGAATGGTATTTGCTAAATATGAACTGGGGACTTATAATATTGTTACTATTGAAAATAGTGCTTCCAAAATAACTAGGTATTCGCATTTTTATTATAATTTGCCAACTAATATTGTTAAAATAATATTAATGATGATTGAAATAGCTGAAATTAACAACATTGATACCACAGAGATACTAGAAGGACTCAAAAAGTATAAAGAAAAACTCAAAAAATACCAAGAGAATGAATATATTAAAACATTTTTGCAAAAAAAATCATTAATATAAACTATAAAATCAACTTAGATAAAAATATACTTACTAATAAAGTTATAGAAGTCGATACTAATCCAGGAATCATAAAGCTATGATTAAGGATATATTTTCCAATCCTAGTACTTCCAGTTTTATCAAATTCCATAGCAGCAACCATAGTAGGATAATTAGGAATAAAGAAGATAGAATTAATAGCAGGTAAAAAGCCTATTAACATTTTAGGAGGCAATCCTATTATCAGCCCCAAAGGTATCAGCATTTTTAAAGTTGCGGCCTGGCTTGTTGTAATAGTATTAATAAAAAATAAAAAAAAACAAAATTTCCAAGGAGCATTTAAAATACTTTCTTTAATTAAAGAATTTATATAATCAAGATTACCTTTAAACAAAGTATTTCCAAGCCAAGCTATCCCCAATATAGCAATCACAGCCTGCATCCCAGCAATTGATACTTTGCCTCTAATCATATTATAAGGTTTAGCTTTACAAAACAGCACTATCAAAGCCGAAGTAGAAAGCATAACTATTGAAACTGTAGAAGTTGCAGTTAAAAATATTTTTTGTCCGTTAATAATCCAAAAAGGTTTTACAAAAGGAATTAATAAAACAATAACTCCAATAACTCCTAATAAAAATATTAGCACAGATAGTTTAGAATAGATAGAAAAGTTAATTATTTCATCAGAATTAATTTTACTATCATTTTTCAATTCTTTAAGCTTATCTTTCAATTCGGGATCATCTTTTAAAGATTTACCTATTTTATTAGCAACTAAAGTAGAACCTAAAACTCCAAGTAAAGCAGCAGGAACATAAATTTTTAATAAAGAGAATAAATCAAAACCATAAGCCCCAAAAATACTCAAAGAAATACTAGTAAATGCAGAAATAGGACTAGCAACAATAGCTTGCAAAGCAGCAACCGCAGAAGCCGACAAAGGCTTTTCAGGTCTAATACCCGCTTTTAACGCTACATCAGAAATAACAGGAAACAATGAATAAGTAATATGACTTGTACCTGTTAAGAAAGTAAACAAAAAAGTTACGAAGGGAGCTACAAAAGTTACTTGATTAGGATTTTTTCTTATTAATTTTTCGCCAATAGAAGTTAAATATTTTAAACCTCCAGCTGCTTCCAAAGCCATCCCAGCCGTTACTACCGACATTATCACCAACAAAACATTATAAGGAGGATTATCTGGTTTTAAATGAAAAAAAATTGTTAAAATAAATAAACCTAGCCCTCCCATTATTCCAAGACCAACACCTCTCAAACGAGCTCCTATAAAGATGGATATTAAAACAACTAATAATTCTATCCAGAACATTTATTTTTTAATTTAGTTTTAGCAATAAATAAAATTTTATAAATCTTAAAATAGTGAAAAATTATTTTATAATGAAATTTAATTCATTATTAATTGGTTTGATAAATATCTTATTTAAAAGCACTCTTAATTAATTGAAAAATTATTAGAGTTAAGACAATAAAAAAAGGAAATAATAAGTATAATATATAAAAAAAACTCTATACAATTTATTAATATTTTTTTATAAAAAGCAAGCAAATATCTATATCAATTTTTTTTATTTTGACTCTCTGTTATTAAAATAGCTTGAAGCAAAACCTAAGTATAATAAATTGCATTTTTTAAAGATTTTTAAAAAAGGTTTTGAACTTCTCAAACAGTTTCATTAGGTTTGTAATATGAAAGCTAATAATAAATTTTAAGAGTATCTTCAAAAATAATTATACACTTGTTTTCTAATTATTCGCTAAATATTTTGTATTTTGATATATAAATTATAATTTGATTATTATAAAACCTTTTGAATTGAGATGATAAAAAACCAAGCAATCCTTGATGAGCCAATATTAGAGCCTGATAATAGCAGATTTGTACTTTTCCCTATTAAGCATAATGATATTTGGGAGTTTTATAAGAAAGCAGAGGCAAGTTTTTGGACTGCTGAAGAAGTAGATCTAAGTCAAGACCTTAAGGATTGGGAAAAGCTTAATGATAATGAAAGATTTTTCATTTCTAGAGTCCTAGCTTTTTTTGCTGCAAGTGATGGTATTGTAAATGAAAATCTTGCTGAAAACTTTTTAAGTGAAGTACAATATACAGAAGCAAAATTTTTTTATGGTTTTCAGGTTGCTATTGAAAATATCCATTCTGAAATGTATTCATTGATGATAGATACTTATATTAAAGACAATAAAGAAAGAGACCTTTTATTTAATGCAATAGACAAACTAGATCTAGTTAAAAAGAAAGCAGAATGGGCTTTAAAATGGATAGAAAAAGGAAACTTCGCACAAAGATTGATAGCTTTTGCAGCCGTTGAAGGCATTTTCTTTTCAGGTAGTTTTTGCTCAATATTCTGGTTAAAGAAAAGAGGATTAATGCCTGGTTTGAGTTTTTCTAATGAATTAATATCTAGAGATGAAGGTTTACATTGTGACTTTGCATGCCTACTTTATAATAATCATTTAAATAATAAGCTTTCAATTAATGAAGTGATAGAAATAATAACTGATAGTGTTAATATGGAAAAAGAATTTGTTACTGACGCTTTGCCAGTTAAACTGATTGGAATGAATGCAGATTTAATGTGTCAATATATAGAATTTGTAGCAGATAGATTATTAGTTGAACTCAATTGTCCAAAAGTTTATAACTCTTCAAATCCTTTCGATTTTATGGAAATGATCTCTTTACAAGGTAAAACCAACTTTTTTGAAAAACGTGTTGGAGAATACCAAAAAGCTGGAGTTATGAAATCCAACAATCCTAGCGATAATAGCTCAAGATTTACTTTAGATGAAGATTTTTAAAATTAAATAATATTATTATTGTCTCTATAAAATGTTAGTAGTAAAACGTGACGGCAGACTTGAGTCTGTAAAATTTGAAAAAATTGCTAAAAGAATAGAAAAACTTTGTTATAATCTAGATTCCAATTATATAAGTTCTGTTGAAGTTGCTAAAAAAGTTATTGCAGGTCTTTATGATAGAGTAACAACTTCTGAATTAGATGATCTTGCTTCCGAAGTCGCTGCTTCAATGGTCAGCAAGCATCCTCATTATGCCAGCCTTGCAGCAAGAATAGCAATATCTAATTTACATAAAGTTACTAATAAGTCTTTTTCCAATACCATCAAAAGGCTTTATACTTATATAAACCCTAAAACAGGGGAAAATGCTGCTTTAATAGATTCCCAAATTTACTCAATAATAAAAAGTAATGCTGCAGTTCTTGATTCCGCTATTGTTCATGATAGAGATTTTGAATATGATTATTTTGGATTCAAGACTTTAGAAAGAGCTTATTTAATGAGAATAAATGATAAAGTAGCTGAAAGACCTCAACATATGATCATGAGAGTTGCTATTGGTATTCATAGAAATGATATTGATGCAGCTATAGAGACATATAATCTTATGTCCGAAAAACGGTTTACTCATGCCACTCCAACCTTATTTAATGCCGGAACTCCCAAGCCTCAAATGTCTTCATGCTTTTTATTAACAATGAAAGATGATAGTATAGAAGGCATCTATAATACTTTAAAAGATTGTGCTAAAATTTCGCAATCTGCTGGAGGTATTGGTTTCAGTATTCATAATATTAGAGCAACAGGTTCATATATCAAAGGTACAAATGGAATATCAAATGGTATTGTGCCAATGTTAAGAAACTTTGATATGACAGCTCGCTATGTTGACCAAGGAGGAGGGAAGCGTAAAGGAAGCTTTGCCGTATATATAGAGCCTTGGCATGCTGATATTTATCAGTTCTTAGAATTAAAGAAAAATCATGGCAAAGAAGAATTACGTGCAAGAGATCTATTTTATGCCCTTTGGATACCAGACTTATTTATGAAAAGAGTCGAGCAAAATGGTACATGGTCTTTATTCTGCCCTAATGAAGCTCCTGGACTTGCTGATTGTCACAGTGAAGAGTTTGAAAAACTTTATGAAAAGTATGAAAGAGAAGGAATGGCTCGTAAATCCATTAAAGCTCAAGAACTTTGGTTTGCTATTCTTGAATCTCAAATAGAGACAGGTACTCCTTATATGCTCTATAAAGATGCTGCTAATAAAAAGTCTAATCAACAAAATCTTGGTACAATTAAATCCAGTAACCTTTGTACAGAAATTTTAGAATATACTTCTCCTGATGAAATAGCCGTATGTAATTTGGCTTCTATAGCTTTACCCAAATTTATAAACGATGAAGGGCTCTTTGATCACAAGAAACTTTTTGAAGTTACTTATACAATAACTAAAAATTTAAATAAAGTTATTGATGTTAACTATTATCCTGTTAAGGAAGCAAAAACTTCTAACTTAAGACATCGTCCTATAGGTATCGGGGTTCAAGGTTTAGCTGATACTTTTCTAAAACTAAAAATGCCTTTTGATTCTGCAGAAGCTGCTGGTCTTAATAAAGATATCTTTGAAACTATTTATTTTGCTTCAATGACGGCTTCTAAAGATTTATCTATTAAAGACGGGCCTTATGAAACTTATGAAGGATCTCCTATCTCTAAAGGAGTGTTTCAATTTGATATGTGGGATGTTACTCCAAGTTCAGGACGATGGAATTGGGATGCCTTAAGAGAAGAAATAAAAAGACATGGTGTAAGAAATTCATTATTATTAGCTCCAATGCCTACTGCATCTACTTCTCAAATATTAGGAAATAATGAATGCTTTGAACCTTATACTTCTAATATTTATACTCGAAGAGTACTTTCTGGAGAATTTGTAGTTGTAAATAAACATCTTTTAAATGATTTGATAAAATTGGGACTTTGGGATGAAGATATGAAAAATATGATTATTGCTTCTAATGGCTCTATTCAAAATATTGAAGGAATTCCACAATATATCAAACGTTTATATAAAACAGTATGGGAATTATCTCAAAAGGTAATTATTGATATGGCAGCTGATAGGGGTGCTTATATTTGTCAAAGTCAAAGTTTAAATATTCACTTACAAGATGCTCACTTTGCAAAATTAACATCTATGCACTTCTATGCTTGGAAGAAAGGGTTAAAAACAGGCATGTATTACTTGAGAACTAAAGCCGCTACTGATGCTATTAAATTTACTATTAAAAAGGATTATCGGGATGCTGTTTTAGGAAATCAAGTAACCGAAACAAATATTTTGCGCGAACCTTCTGTTCCTTATGAGAAATCGGGTGATGCTTGCTCTTTAGATGGTAGTGGGGATTGTTTATCCTGTGGGAGCTGATATACTACTTCCATTTGAAGATGTAAGAAAAATCGATCATAACTCCTTGAGTATCAACGACCTTTTTCCGCATCTTCATATACTTTTAGTATAAATTATTTGTAATAATATCCTATATTTGATTAATAACTTAAAATCGATTCTCCCAGGATTAAATCTTTTATTGAAATGTCAAAATAAAAATTGTTCAATTGAATCGAATGAAAAGATATATAAAAAAGAAAAATTTGAGAAAACAGTCAAAAAGTTTAGTAAACCATGTATTTATGACCGTGATAAAAACTCTTCATATTCTAGTATAGAACTTATTGTTTCTCCAATTAATTACTTAACATAGAAAGGGAATTTTAATTATATGGAACAGGTAATTGTTTGGGGAATTGTACATTTTAAAAATCAAATAACCAAAAATCAAGATATCAGGAAAACATAGCTAAATGCAAATATTTGATTAATTGTCTTGTAATTATTATATTTGTGGTATAAATAACTAAATATTTGAAGAATGGCATCAAAAAAATATATAAAATTTATTTTTATATTTTCAATATTAATGGTATCAAATAGTTGCGGCCGTAAAAATGATTTGAACAAAGATAGAGATAGAAATGAATCAGTACAAAATCCTCCATCTCAATTATCTAATAATCCGATCAATAAAAATGGGAATAAGAATAAACAATTTCAAAATAAAAATAATAGTTCATTAATAAATAATCAAAAAAATTTTAATATTAGCTCAACTATTCCCCAAACACAAGATAGTAATAAAAAAAATGGCATTGCTAATTTAGCAGAGACAGATCTTTGTTTCTTTTCAACATTAATAATCTAATAGAATGGAGGCGCTGCAAAAGTCTGGCCTACCTATAAAAAGTTATAAAAAAGGTTTCCTCTCATGAAGTATCTTTTTTAAAATCCATTTTTTAAATTAACGATTCCTGTTATTATTGCCATTTTTATTGCATAGCTCGG
>JAAGZN010000935.1 GCA_024206165.1 Bacteroidota bacterium | reverse complement strand
TTAATAGTAGTGGAGAGTATATTTTAACTTTTAAAGATCATGAGGGGCTATTGCTAGTAGATGAGTTTGACTCTCTAATGATAGATGCTAGTGGATATATATATGTATCAGGAAATAATAGTCTTCTGAAGTTTGATAGTGCTGGAGAATTTGTACTCACTTTTGGCGAAGGCGTAAATGGTGATGATCAACTTAACTATCCAGAAGGCATCGTAATAGATATGAGTGGTAATATTCTTGTGGCAGATTCAGGAAACCATCGTATCCAGAAGTTCAAGAGTGATGGAGAGTACTTATCAACTATTGGAGGGGGTGGCTCAGGAAGTGGTGAGGGGGAGTTTTTCTCCCCTGAGGGAGTCGCTCTAGATAATAGTGGGAATATATATGTTACAGATATGTATAATCATCGAGTTCAGAAGTTTGATAGTAGTGGAGAGTATATTTTAACTTTTGGAGGTGAGGGTGAGGGAGATGATAATGAATTTTTTTATCCTGATGGAATAGTGGTAGATGATAGCGGGAATATATATGTTACAGATTATAATAATGTGCGAGTTCTGAAGTTTAATAGTAGTGGAGAGTATATTTTAACTTTTAAAGATCATGAGGGGCTATTGCTAGTAGATGAGTTTGACTCTCTAATGATAGATGCTAGTGGATATATATATGTATCAGGAAATAATAGTCTTCTGAAGTTTGATAGTG